>JAQUYQ010000024.1:0-17454 GCA_028691795.1 Herbinix sp. | reverse complement strand
TATTCAGATTCCCAGTGGTATATAAATAATCCAGGTTATTATATGGATTTTTCTACAACCTATAAACGAAAAACAAGATCCGGTGCCGGGATTGATATGGATGTTGAGAATGCCTGGAAAACGATGGAGGATACCGGGGCAGCCAAACGTGAAGTGATAATAGCAATTATTGATACCGGAATAGATTATACACATCCGGATCTTTCCAAAAATATATGGATTAACGAAGAAGAAATTAGCGGCGATAAGAAAGATAATGATAATAATGGTTACATTGATGATGTTTACGGGTGGGATTTTTATAATAAAGACTCGAGCATATGCCATTATGAGGATAATGGACAATACTTAACAGCATCTCTTAAGGATAATGATAACCATGGCACTCATATAGCAGGAATTATAGCAGCAGTTGCTAACAATAATATAGGGATAGCAGGAGTTGCCTCCAACATTGACATTAAGCTGATGACTTTAAAAATTAACGGAGGAGCCGATGGAAGCGGCTTGATGTCAGATGCAATTGAGGCAGTAAAATATGCAACAATGATGGGCGCTGATATCTGTAATTTAAGCTGGGGTACCGATGTATATTCGGATGGTTTGGAAGCGGTTATGAAAGAATCGGATATGCTTTTTGTTGCAGCAGCAGGAAATTCTGATACCGATAATGACGAAGAACCTATTTATCCGGCAAGTAGTAAGTTGGATAACTTAATATCAGTTGCTTCGGTAGACTCGTTTGGTGAACTGAGTTCTTATTCAAATTACGGAGCAAAGACGGTTGATCTGGCGGCTCCGGGTAATAATATTTACAGTACCATCGTTGGAGGTTATGCCGCTATGAGTGGCTCCTCTATGGCAGCACCACAGGTTACGGCAGTGGCAGCATTACTCTACGCATATAATGACCAAATTTATGCATCCAATGTTAAGGATATAATAATAGATACGATTAGTCCGATACTAGGACTAGAAGGACTTGTAAAATATGCGGGTATACCAAATGCATATCAGGCGGTAATGTCTTCAGCGAAACTTGTAGAGGATACCAGTTCACCTGAGTTAACTTTTAAAACAATTTATAAGAAGAATGTAATGACAGTGCCTGTTGATGCAAAAGATCCGGGTGCTTCTAAAATACGAGTAATCAAATGGATTTATGGTAAAAAATCGGTAAAGGATTTTAAACATGGAGTCAACGGTACTTTGGTAGAAGATAATAAAGTTAGTATTGCAAAGGAAGGTACTTATACCTTCTATGCCTCTGATTATTCCGGAAATGAATCAGTTTTTACCTATAAGGTAGCGGCAGATACAACAGCACCTCAGTTAAATGTTTCATTTTCCATAGCTGATAATTATAAGATACGAACCGTGATAGTTAAGGCTAGTGATGGACAAAGTGGTTTAAAACGTATAAAATATATGCCTGGCATTAAATACGCAAAGGATTTTCTTCCTGCCGGTTCAGGAAAGGATATTAGTTTAAAAAGCGGTGAGGGTACCTTTGATGTAAAAATAGATGGTATCTATACCGTTTTCGTATCGGATAATCGGGGAAACGTGACGGTAAAGACAATCATAGTAAAAACCATTAAAGCGACGGTGCTTAATTTTACAAATAGTAAAAAGACGATGGCTATAGGAGAACAGTATAGTTTGAGACCAGAAATAAAACCGTTTGGCAGTACGGATCGAATTATCTATACAAGCTCAAATAATCAGGTTGCTTCGGTAACTGCTACAGGAAAGATAACTGCAATTGCAGAGGGAACCACCTACATAACAGCAAAAACCTCGAGTGGTCTTAAAGCAATCGTCATAATAAAAGTCAATTCAGACGGATAAATTCATGGCAATAGCAAAATGAGCCATATTCGATTTATCAAATGTATCAATAATCCCTTGTACTTTTGGTTCGGGTGTTATAAATTGTATATTAAGTAAAACAAAGAATATATATGTACAAATATTCTGTATAGTATACTAATACAATTTATAACACCCGAATAATTTTGCAGATAAAAAAATATGTTGACGTACAAACAGGGTTATGATATATTAAGAAAGCGAAGAAAGAGGCTTTTTTTTTATGCCTAAAAAGGCCTGTTGCAAAGTTTAGCGATCAAGCGTAAACAAGAGAAATCGGAGGTGGATATTGTGCGCGTAAAAATCACATTGGCATGTACTGATTGCAAGCAACGCAATTACAACATGACAAAAGATAAGAAGACACATCCAGACAGAATGGAAACAAAGAAGTACTGTAAGTTCTGCAGATCCCACACATTGCACAAGGAAACAAAATAATCAAAAACTGAAAGGGAAGTGAAGACATGGGAGAAACAGCTAATTCTACTGCCGAGAAGGCTCCAAAGAAAAGTTGGTTTAAGGGTCTTAAGTCTGAGTTTAAGAAAATCATATGGCCGGACAAAGAACATCTTGTTAAACAATCAGTTGCTGTTATTACCGTAACTATTATCCTGGGTGCAATTATTTATTTCCTTGATACTGTATTTGATTACGGTATGGGATTTATAATAGGATAAGGGTGAGAATATGTCAGAAGCTAATTGGTACGTAGTTCACACCTATTCAGGGTATGAGAACAAAGTAAAAGCGAACATTGAGAAGACAATTGAAAACAGAAAATTGGAAGATCAGATCCTAGAAGTATCCGTTCCGATGCAAGACGTCGTTGAAGTTAAGAATGGCGTTAAGAAACGTGTTCAAAAGAAAATGTTTCCCGGATATGTATTACTTCATATGGTTATGAATGATGATGTGTGGTATGTAGTCCGTAATACCAGAGGTGTAACAGGTTTTGTTGGTCCAGATTCTAAACAGCCGGTTCCATTAACTGATGTAGAAATGCGCAGTATGGGAATTAAGAATGATGAACTCTCGGTTGATTTTGAAATTGGTGATATGATAACGGTTGCTTCCGGTGTATGGGAGAATACAACAGGTCAAATCAGAAAGATTGATCCGCATAAGCAGAGTGTCACAATCAGCGTTGATATGTTTGGACGTGAAACTCCTGTTGAGATTGGCTTTAGTGAAGTAAAGGTTCGCAAATAGTTTTAAGCAATGTAAGTAGGTAACTTGCAGTCAGTTACGTGGGAGGGATATTCCCGCAAACACCACATTTATCAGGAGGTATGCTATCATGGCAAAAAAAGTTACAGGTTATATCAAATTACAGATTCCAGCTGGCAAGGCTACACCAGCTCCACCGGTAGGACCCGCACTTGGTCAGCATGGTGTGAACATTGTACAGTTCACAAAGGAATTTAATGCAAGAACAGCAGATCAGGATGGAATTATAACACCTGTTGTAATTACCGTTTATGCTGACAGAAGCTTCAGCTTCATTACAAAGACTCCGCCGGCAGCAGTTTTATTAAAGAAAGCACTTAATTTAAAGTCCGGTTCCGCAGTGCCTAACAAAACAAAAGTAGCGACAATTACAAAGGCTGAGCTTAGAAAAATCGCTGAGCTTAAAATGCCAGACTTAAATGCAGCAAGCGTTGATGCAGCAATGAGCATGATTGCTGGAACTGCAAGAAGTATGGGCGTAACTGTAGTAGACTAATAAGAATGCAACAGCATAGTTCTCGACAAGCGAATTAGCTTGCTAATTCATCTTGTAGAAAGAGATTATGCGATTGAAAATCTATTAACGTGGGAGGATTCTTCCGTTAAACCACTAGGAGGTTTATAGAATGAAAAGAGGAAAGAAATATACTAACTCTGCAAAGTTAATCGACAGAGCAGTTCAATACGATGCAGCAGAAGCAATCAGCTTAGTTAAAAAATCAGCTGTAGCAAAATTCGATGAGACAGTCGAAGCACATATTAGACTTGGTGTTGATGGCCGTCACGCTGATCAGCAGGTTCGTGGTGCTGTAGTATTGCCTCACGGAACTGGTAAGACAGTTCGTGTACTCGTATTTGCTAAGGGTGACAAAGCGAATGAAGCTTTAGCGGCGGGTGCTGATTTTGTCGGTGCAGATGATTTAATACCAAAGATCCAGAATGAAAACTGGTTTGAATTTGACGTAGTAGTAGCAACTCCAGACATGATGGGCGTAGTTGGTCGTTTGGGTCGTGTACTTGGACCTAAGGGCTTAATGCCAAACCCTAAGGCTGGTACTGTAACTATGGATGTTACCAAAGCAATTAATGATATTAAAGCTGGTAAGATCGAATACAGATTGGATAAAACCAACATCATCCATGTTCCGCTTGGTAAAGCTTCCTTTACTGAAGAACAGTTGAAAGATAATTTCCAGACCTTAATTGGCGCTGTAGTTAAAGCGAAACCCTCCGCAGCAAAGGGACAGTATTTAAGAAGTGTAACTTTAGCTTCTACAATGGGCCCTGGCGTAAAGCTTAATACAGCTAAGTTGGGCTAAGATAAGAAATAATATTTTGGGTTGACATGCCGATATGGTTTATGTTATAATCCCATTTGCAGTGATTTGATAACAATTCACTCATTAACTGCCGAAGACAGTAGGTGCCGTAAGGCATAAGGTGATACCGCCTACCGAGGAAAAGTTGATTGAAATCTTATTTGATTTTATTAACCTCTTTCTGCTTTGGTAGGAAGAGGTTTTTTAATGTTGCAAGAGGAATTAGTAAGCTAATTCTCTTGTCGTGAATTGAACCGGCATTGCCGGTGAATGTTGTACTGGTATAAAATGTGCTGGATTTCCGGCAGTTTATAAAGATACAAGGAGGTGTAAATAATGGCAAAAGTTGAATTAAAGCAACCAGTTGTAGAGGAAATCAAAGGATATGTAGCTACTGCAAAAGCAGCTGTATTAGTAGATTACCGTGGTTTGACCGTTGCTCAGGATACTGAACTTCGTAAGAAGTTGAGAGAAGCTGGTGTAGTTTATAAGGTATACAAGAACACTATGCTTAATTTCGCATTCAAAGGCACAGAATTTGAAGCTTTATCTAGCGACTTAAACGGACCGACTGCTGTAGCATTTGGTATGGAGGATGCAACTTCTCCTGCTAGAATAATACTTGAATGCATAAAGACAATGCCTAATTTGGAATTTAAGGCAGGCGTTGTTGAAGGAAATTACTACGATGCAAAAAAGATTCAGATTATCGCAACAATTCCTTCAAGAGAAGTTCTTATTTCCAAGTTACTTGGAAGCTTACAGTCACCGATTACCAATTTTGCTCGTGTGCTTAAGCAAATCGCTGAGAAAACAGCTTAATAGCAAAACAATAGTAATAACAGCATTAAAGGGAACATAATTAACCGATTATAAACAAATATCAAATATTTTAATGGAGGTAAATAGTAATGACAACTCAGGAATTTATCGAGGCTATTAAGGGCCTTACTGTTTTAGAATTAAATGATTTAGTAAAAGCATGTGAAGAAGAATTTGGTGTTTCCGCAGCAGCTGGTGTTGTAGTTGCAGCTGGCCCTGCAGCAGCTGAAGAAGAAGAGAAGACAGAATTTAATGTAGAGTTAACCGAAGTTGGCCCTAACAAAGTTAAGGTTATCAAGGTTGTACGTGAAGCTACAGGCTTAGGCTTAAAAGAAGCTAAGGATCTTGTAGATGCAGCTCCTAAGATGGTTAAGGAGAGCGCAAGCAAAGCAGAAGCTGATGATATCAAAGCTAAGTTAGAAGCAGAAGGCGCTAAAGTTACATTAAAGTAAGATAAACAATTAAAAAAACCTGCCCGTGGGCAGGTTTTTTTTGCTCAATTCAAGGTTTTAGAATTGAGCAGGACGCCGGAAGGCGGCAATTGTTTAACGAACAATTTGCTGAATTTGCAAATTGAGAGTCTGAAATGTAAACCATAAAGAAGGTTTTCTAAAAGATATACAATAGACTCACGAATTGCAAAAGCAGCAATTCGTTCGTTATACAAACATCACCTTCGGTGATTGCCAAGTGGAAGTATCTCCACATGGCTATATTTATACAATTCAAGAAAAACCCGCATAAAACAGCGGGTTTTTCTTGAATTGTATAAATTTGTTTGTATAAAATAAAAAAAATCAACATTATACGTTGACAGTTAAAAATAATTATGGTAGTATGAAAGATGCACTATTATGGTGCTGTATGCCTACTTACTTATATTATAGCATATAAGTTACGAAATGAAAAGAAGTTTTTTAGTAAGAGTTATACAATTAAATTCAAGGGGTGAAAACGTCAATGGACAAGAACAGAATGCATCCAATTAAAGTTGGTAATAACGTTAGAATGAGTTACTCCAAACAAAAGGAAGTCCTGGAGATGCCCAATCTCATTGAAGTACAGAAGGATTCCTATCAATGGTTTTTGGACGAGGGACTCAAAGAAGTATTTGATGATATTTCTCCAATAGCAGATTACAGTGGACATTTGAGTTTGGAATTCGTGGACTTTGCGTTATGCGAGGATGACATCAAATATACAATAGAAGAATGCAAAGAAAGAGATGCAACTTATGCAGCTCCTTTGAAGGTAAAGGTAAGACTTCATAATAAAGAGAATAATGAAATAAATGAACATGATATATTCATGGGTGATTTACCATTAATGACTGAGACCGGTACCTTTGTTATCAATGGTGCAGAGCGTGTTATTGTTAGCCAGTTAGTACGTTCCCCTGGTATTTATTATTCAATAGATCATGATAAAATTGGTAAGACGTTATATTCTTCTACTGTTATACCAAATAGAGGTGCATGGTTGGAATATGAAACAGATTCTAACGATGTATTTTACGTACGTGTTGACCGTAACAGAAAGGTTCCGATTACGACCTTTGTTAGGGCATTAGGATATGGAACAAATGAAGAAATCAAACAGTTATTCGGCGAGGAACCGAAGATTCTTGCAAGTCTTGCAAGAGACCCAAGTACCTCCAAGGATCCGACCGGAAGTTATCAGGACGGTTTACTTGAGTTATACAAAAAGCTTCGTCCGGGTGAACCTTTGGCTGTTGAAAATGCAGAATCATTATTAAACAGTATGTTCTTTGATGCTAGAAGATACGATCTTGCTAAGGTTGGTAGATATAAATTTAATAAGAAGCTTGCTTTCCGTAATCGAATTGTAGGATTTGTTCTTTCTGAAGACGTAGTAGATCAGTCTACCGGTGAGATTATTGCAAGTGCTGGAACACAGGTTAACGACAAATTAGCAAGACAGATTCAGAATGCAGCAGTGCCATTTGTTATGGTACAAGCGGAGGAACGTAATGTAAAGGTTCTCTCCAGCATGATGGTTGATATCGCTTACTATGTAGACATTGATAAGAAAGAGCTTGGCATTACAGAGGACGTTTATTATCCTGTATTAAAGAATATATTAGAAGCAAATTCAGATAAAGAAGCTATTAAAGAAGCAATTAAGAAGAATATTAATGAATTAATTCCTAAGCATATTACCAAGGAAGATATCATTGCTTCCATTAACTACAATATTCATTTGGAATATGGAATTGGTAATGCTGATGATATAGACCATTTGGGTAACAGAAGAATCAGAGCGGTTGGTGAGTTGTTACAGAACCAATACCGCATCGGTCTTTCCAGAATGGAACGTGTTGTTAGAGAAAGAATGACAACCCAGGATCTTGAAGGTATCAGTCCTCAGTCCTTAATTAATATTAAACCGGTTACTGCAGCTGTAAAAGAATTCTTCGGAAGCTCTCAGTTGTCACAGTTTATGGATCAGCACAATCCACTCGGTGAATTAACTCATAAGAGACGTCTATCCGCTTTGGGACCTGGTGGTTTATCCCGTGATAGAGCAGGTTTCGAGGTTCGAGATGTTCACTATTCCCATTACGGAAGAATGTGTCCGATTGAGACCCCAGAAGGTCCTAACATTGGTCTGATCAACTCTCTTGCAACTTATGCAAGAATTAATGAATATGGCTTTATCGAGGCACCTTATCGTAAGGTCGATAAGACCAATCCAATGAAACCACAAGTTATTGATGAGGTTGTTTACATGACAGCCGATGAAGAGGATAAATATATTGTCGCTCAGGCGAATGAGGAATTGGACGACGAAGGTTTCTTTGTTGGAAACAGTATCTCCGGACGTCATAAGGAAGAGACCTCCAGATATGAGAAGCATATGATTGATTTCATGGATGTATCCCCGAAGATGGTATTCTCCGTTGCTACAGCATTAATTCCTTTCTTAGAGAATGATGATGCGAACCGTGCCCTCATGGGTGCGAACATGCAGCGTCAGGCAGTTCCTCTATTATTAACAGAAGCTCCTGTTGTTGGTACAGGTATTGAAGCTAAGGCTGCAATCGACTCCGGTGTTTGCGTTGTTGCAAAGAAATCTGGCGTTGTTGAGCGTATTACAGCGAAGGAAATTGTTATTAAAAATGATGATAATTCTAAATCCTCTTATCGTTTGATTAAGTTCTCCAGAAGTAACCAGGGAACCTGTATCAATCAGAGACCGATTGTTTCCAGAGGTCAGAAGATTAATGCCGGACAGGTAATTGCAGACGGTCCTTCTACCGCTAAGGGAGAATTGGCACTTGGTAAGAACCCGTTAATCGGATTTATGACCTGGGAAGGTTATAACTACGAGGATGCAGTATTATTAAGTGAACGATTGGTACAAGAAGACGTTTATACCTCTGTTCATATTGAAGAATATGAAGCAGAATCCAGAGACACTAAGCTGGGACCGGAAGAGATTACAAGAGATGTTCCCGGAGTTGGTGATGACGCACTCAAGGATCTTGATGAAAGAGGTATTATCCGTATCGGTGCAGAAGTTCGTGCAGGAGATATCTTAGTTGGAAAGGTTACACCTAAGGGTGAGACAGAACTAACTGCAGAGGAAAGACTCCTTAGAGCAATCTTTGGTGAGAAAGCGAGAGAAGTTAGAGATACTTCCCTTCGTGTTCCTCATGGTGAATATGGTATTATTGTAGATGCAAAAGTATTTACAAGAGAAAACGGCGACGAATTATCACCTGGCGTTAATCAGACTGTACGTGTCTATATCGCTCAGAAGAGAAAGATCCAGGTTGGTGATAAGATGGCTGGTCGTCACGGTAACAAGGGTGTTGTTTCCCGTGTATTACCGGTAGAGGATATGCCTTTCTTACCTAACGGTAGAGCACTTGATATCGTTCTTAATCCTCTAGGTGTACCTTCTCGTATGAACATCGGACAGGTACTGGAAATCCACTTATCCTTGGCTTCCAAGGTATTAGGAATTGATATTTCCACACCAGTATTTGACGGTGCAGACGAGTTCGATATTATGGATACCTTAGAGATTGCAAATGATTTTGCAAATACTACTTGGGAAGAATTCAACGCTAAATATAAAGAATCATTAGATCCTGATTTTATGAATTATTTAAAGAATCACCCGGAACATAGAGAAGATTGGAAGGGTGTACCTATTAATCGAGATGGTAAAGTAAGACTTCGTGACGGTAGAACCGGAGAATACTTTGATGGTTCTGTTACAGTAGGCTTCATGCATTATCTGAAGCTCCATCACTTGGTTGATGATAAGATTCATGCACGTTCAACAGGTCCTTACTCCTTAGTAACACAACAACCGTTAGGTGGTAAGGCACAGTTCGGTGGACAGAGATTCGGTGAGATGGAAGTTTGGGCACTGGAAGCATATGGTGCTGCTTACATCCTGCAAGAAATCTTAACAGTAAAATCCGATGATGTTACCGGTCGTGTTAAGACTTATGAAGCAATTATTAAGGGAGAGAATATTAGTGAACCAGGTATTCCTGAGTCCTTTAAGGTACTCTTAAAAGAGCTTCAATCCCTAGCACTTGACGTTACAGTTCTTGATGAGAACGGTAATGAGGTGAAGATGACAGAAAGCATTGACTACGGTGATTCTGACTTGACTCCATTAATCGAAGGCGAAAATAATAATTTCAGATATGATGAAGGCTATGAAGATGCCGGCTTCACCCAAGCAAATGTGGAAGATATTGATGCTGATATTTTCGATATTTATGAAGATGAATCGGAAGATGTATTGGAAGACGATGGATCAGAAGATATATTGGAAGACGGAATTTATGAGGAAGAAGACAATGATTCTGAAGAAGATATCTGATCAAATTGCAGTGCTGTAGAAATTATTAGATAATAATTACTGAGACTACATGAAGTTTCGTTGGTCATGAAAAACTGAAATAACAGGAATTCTATGTAAGTTTCTGTATTCGGTATAACGAAGGGAGAGCCAAAGAATGTCTGAAATAGCTAGTAGCATTCAAGAGATAACCTATGATGCAATAAAAATTGGTTTAGCTTCACCTGAAAAAATCAGGGAATGGTCAAAGGGCGAAGTTAGAAAACCGGAGACAATTAATTATAGAACCTTAAAACCGGAAAAAGACGGTTTATTCTGTGAAAGAATCTTCGGACCTAGCAAAGACTGGGAATGCCATTGCGGTAAATATAAAAAGATTAGATATAAGGGTGTAGTTTGTGATAGATGTGGTGTTGAAGTAACTAAAGCAAGTGTACGACGTGAGAGAATGGGTCATATTGAACTGGCAGCACCGGTTTCCCATATTTGGTATTTCAAAGGAATACCAAGCCGTATGGGTCTGATACTTGATCTTTCACCAAGAACGTTAGAAAAAGTATTATATTTTGCATCCTATATTGTACTTGATAGAGGGACGACTGACTTACAGTATAAACAGGTCCTGAATGAAAAGGAAAGACAGGAAGCAATTGAGAAATACGGTTATAACGGTTTCCGCCTTGGAATGGGTGCGGAAGCAATTCAGGAATTGTTACAAGCAATCGATCTGGAGAAGGAATCAAAAGAGTTAAAGAGAGGACTAAAAGATTCAACTGGTCAAAAGCGTGCTAGAATTATTAAGCGCCTTGAGGTAGTAGAAGCTTTCCGTGAATCCGGTAATAAACCAGAATGGATGATTCTTTGCGTAATCCCGGTTATTCCTCCGGATTTAAGACCTATGGTTCAACTCGACGGTGGACGTTTTGCGACTTCCGATATGAACGATTTATATCGTAGAATTATCAATCGTAATAACCGTTTAAAAAGACTTTTAGAACTTGGGGCACCTGACATTATCGTTCGTAACGAGAAAAGAATGCTTCAGGAAGCAGTCGACGCTTTAATTGATAATGGTAGACGTGGTAGACCGGTAACAGGACCAGGAAACCGTGCACTTAAATCTTTATCCGATATGTTAAAAGGTAAGCAAGGACGTTTCCGTCAGAACTTACTTGGAAAACGTGTTGACTACTCCGGACGTTCCGTTATCGTAGTAGGACCAGAATTAAAAATTTATCAATGTGGTCTGCCTAAGGAAATGGCAATCGAGTTATTTAAACCTTTCGTTATGAAAGAATTGGTTGCAAAAGGCACCGCACACAATATTAAATCTGCTAAAAAAATGGTAGAAAGACTTCAAACAGAGGTCTGGGACGTACTCGAGGAGGTTATTAAGGAGCATCCGGTTATGCTGAACCGTGCACCAACTCTTCATAGACTTGGTATTCAGGCATTTGAGCCGGTACTGGTAGAAGGTAAGGCTATTAAGCTACATCCGTTGGTATGTACCGCTTACAATGCGGACTTTGATGGTGACCAGATGGCTGTGCATTTACCTCTGTCCGTAGAAGCCCAAGCAGAATGCCGTTTCTTATTGCTTTCACCGAACAACTTGTTAAAGCCTTCCGATGGTGCACCGGTAGCTGTTCCTTCACAGGATATGGTACTTGGTATCTACTACCTTACCATTGTTAGAGAGAGAGAAGGTGGCGTTCGCCATCACTACAAGAGCCTTAACGAAGCAATTCTTGCTTATGAGAATGGTGCAATTGATCTTCATGAGATGATCAAAATAAGAAGATTTGGTATCAATAATGATGGAGTGGAAGAGATTAGAGCAATTGAGTCCACACTCGGCCGTTTCATTTTTAATGAAATTATTCCTCAGGATTTAGGCTTTGTAGACCGTACAAAGGATGAGAATTACTTACAGTTAGAGATTAACTTCCTTGTTGGTAAGAAGCAGTTAAAACCTATTCTTGAAAAATGTATTAACATCCATGGAGCTACTAAGACAGCTGAAATCCTTGATGCTGTTAAGTCTCTTGGCTATAAATATTCCACACGTGCAGCGATGACCGTATCTATCTCCGATATGGAAGTACCGAAGGAAAAGAAGCAGATTATTGCAAACGCAGAAGCTACCATTGAGAATATTGCAAAAGAATACAGACGTGGTAGAATGACTGAGGAAGAGAGATACAGTACTGTTATTGAGACTTGGAAGGAAGCCGATAAGATTCTGACCGAAACTCTATTAAACAGACTTGATAAATTTAATAACATTAAGATGATGTCCGACTCCGGTGCCCGTGGTTCCGATAAGCAGATTAAACAGCTTGCCGGTATGCGTGGTTTGATGGCAGATACCTCAGGTAGAACCATCGAGTTACCGATTAAGTCTAACCTTCGTGAAGGTCTTGACGTTTTGGAATACTTTATTTCAGCACATGGTGCCCGTAAAGGTCTTTCTGATACCGCGTTACGTACCGCCGATTCCGGTTACTTAACCCGTCGTTTGGTTGATGTTTCACAGGATTTAATCATTCGTGAAGTAGATTGTTGTGAAGGTCATGAAAGCCCTGGTATGTGGATTAAGGCATTTACTGATGGTAAGGAAGTTATCGAAGGCTTGGAGGAAAGAATCACCGGAAGATATTCCTGTGAATCAATATATGATACTGACGGTAGCATGATTGTAAAAGCTAATCATATGATTACTCCGAAGCGTGCGGCTAGGATTATGGCAACCGGTGTTGAAAAGGTTAAAATCCGTACTATATTATCTTGTAAATCCCATATCGGTGTCTGCGCTAAATGTTATGGCGCGAACATGGCAACCGGTGAAGCTGTTCAGGTAGGTGAAGCAGTAGGTATTATCGCGGCTCAGTCAATTGGTGAGCCTGGTACTCAGCTTACAATGCGTACTTTCCATACCGGTGGTGTTGCGGGTGATGATATCACACAGGGTCTTCCCCGTGTCGAGGAACTTTTTGAGGCAAGAAAGCCGAAGGGTCTTGCAATTATTGCAGAATTCGGCGGTGTTGTAACAATAAAAGATACAAAGAAGAAACGTGAAGTAATTATAACCAATAATGATACGATGGAATCAAAGGCATATTTAATCCCTTATGGATCCAGAATTAAGGTTACGGATAATGATATCTTAGAGGCCGGTGATGAACTGACAGAAGGTAGTGTTAATCCACATGATATCTTAAAGATTAAGGGTATTCGTCCGGTACAGGATTATATGATTCAGGAAGTACAGAGAGTATACCGTCTGCAAGGTGTTGAAATTAACGATAAGCATATTGAAGTAATAGTACGTCAGATGCTGAAGAAGGTTCGTATTGAAACAAATGGTGATACTGCTTTCTTACCTGGTACTTTGGTAGATATCTTAGAGTATCAGGATGAGAACGATAGACTGAAAGCAGAAGGTTTAGAGCTTGCAGATGGCAAGCAGGTAATGCTTGGTATCACTAAGGCATCCCTTGCTACTAATTCCTTCTTATCAGCAGCTTCCTTCCAGGAAACTACTAAGGTTCTTACCGAAGCAGCTATCAAAGGAAAGATTGACCCGTTAATTGGTCTTAAGGAAAATGTTATCATTGGTAAACTTATTCCTGCCGGTACCGGTATGAAGAGATATCGTTCCGTTAAACTGGATACAGATACACCGGAAGAATTAATGCTTTCTGAGGAACTGGAAGGTGATGGAAATTACTTGGGTGAATTCAATAACTTTGAGTATTCAGAAGATGCCTTCAACGATGAAGAATACTTGAATGAGGAATTTGAAGAAGGTTTTTATGAGCCGGAAGACGGAATTGCAGAAATAGTTTATGATGAAGATAAATACGCCAAAAAGGATGATGATTTGCAAAGGGAAGATGCTATCCCCGGAGTAGATGATGCCCACGTTAATTACGGAGAGAACTCCCATAACGATGGCGATTGGACAGAAACAGAGTTCAACCTCAAAGGAATAACAGAAGACGATTACAGTGATGGACTATAATCATTTATAAACGCAACATTAATTTGCCTGCAGTAAAACATATTAGTTTATGTTTTACTGCAGGTATTTCGTTATTTATATAATAAAATCATGATAAAAAAAGATTGCATTTCGAAAAAAAGCATTGTATCATGATACTAAATGTTTACTAAATGTAAAAATAAAACAATGGTGTAAATGGATGGATTTATATAATTGGCTTAATTATGAAAGGATGAGAATAGCATATGGAATACTTAAAGAAGTATGAAGAATGGTTGACCAACCCATATTTTGATGAAAAAACCAGATTAGAACTCGCTGAATTACATGGAAATGATAAAGAGATACAAGAAAGATTCTATAAGGATCTAGAGTTTGGAACTGGAGGCCTTCGAGGTATTTTAGGTGCTGGTGTAAATAGAATGAATTTATTTACCGTAAGAAGAGCTACGCAGGGGCTAGCCAATACCATTAAAAAACAGGGTGGCGAAAGCAAGGGTGTTGCTATTGCACATGATTCCAGAAGAATGTCTCCGGAATTTGCATTAGATAGTGCATTATGTCTGGCAGCTAACGGCATACATGCCTATTTATTCGAATCTCTGCGACCTACACCAGAGCTTTCATTTTCTGTAAGACAGCTGGGATGTATTGCAGGTATTGTTATTACTGCAAGCCACAATCCTGCAGAATACAATGGATATAAGGTATATTGGGAGGATGGAGCGCAGATTACCTACCCGAAGGACGAAGAAATCATTGGTGAAGTTAATGCTATCACTGATTTTTCTGCATCAAAAACTATGACGAAAGAAGAGGCACTTAGTAAAGGTCTTTTGACTATCATTGGTAAAGATATTGATGATAAATACATCGCCGAGTTGAAGAAGTTGGTTATTAACCCGATCAACGAAGCAGGCAAAAATATTAAAATAGTTTATACTCCTTTGCACGGAACAGGAAATCTTCCGGTTAGAAGAATTCTGAAAGAATTAGGTTTCGAGCAGGTATATATCGTACCGGAGCAGGAACTTCCTGATTCTGAATTTTCAACAGTTGGTTATCCGAACCCGGAAGATCCTAAGGTATTTACCTTAGCGAAAAAGCTGGCTAATGAGGTTGGAGCAGATTTAATTCTGGCAACCGATCCGGATGCGGACCGTCTTGGTATTATGGTTAAAGATGAGAAGGGTGAGTTTGTTCTCTTTAATGGTAATATGACAGGTGCTTTAATCGCCGAGTATGAATTTTCTCAAAAAGCAGAAAAAGGGATTCTTCCTAAGAATGCTGCTTTGATTAAAACAATCGTTACAGGTAATATATCAGACATGATCGCTGAGTACTATAATGCCAAATTAATCGAAGTATTAACCGGTTTTAAATACATTGGCGAACAGATGAAATTATTTGAACAAACGAGCTCGAATGAGTATATTTTCGGATACGAGGAAAGCTTTGGTTGTCTTGTTGGAACTCATGCAAGAGACAAAGATGCTGTAGTTGCAGTTATGTGTTTGTGTGAAGCAGCAGCTTATTATATGTCCAATGGTATTTCCTTATATCAGCAGATGAATAATATATACAAGAAGTATGGCTTCTTCAAAGAGGATCTGGTATCTGTTACCTTAAAAGGTATTGAAGGTATGGAAAAAATCAAAGAAATCATGGAAAGTTACCGTATCAATCCTCCAAAAGCAGCCGGAGATTATAAAATCCTTAAGATTAGAGATTATAAGAAGGATACGATTACCGATATGGAAACCGGTGCCGTTACCTCAACAGGTCTGCCAAAATCGGATGTTCTATACTTTGATTTAAATGATAATGCATGGTGTGCCATAAGACCATCCGGTACTGAGCCGAAGATTAAATTCTATTTCGGGGTTAAGGGCAGCAGCATGGAAGATGCAGAGGAAAAGATAGGGAAGTTAATGAAGGATGAGGTTTTCAAGGTTAACTAATTTTGAGGCACATAACCTAAGGAATTCTATCAAGAAACGCCTATATATTTGGTGTATAAGCTTTTATATCATTTAGGAATAATGATCGAAGTTGAGCTCTATATAAGCCAGATTAAAAGATAAAGTATAGTTTGGCTACCCGTAAGTAAATGTTACAAAGTAATAAAGTATTTAAAATCAAGATGATGGAGAGCATGTTAGTCTGAATTTTTCTTGTATGTCGGGAAGGGAAAATTTGAGATTAACATGCTCTTTTTGTCATGTATATTTATAGACCAAATATAAAGCGGAAGTGAACCTCATAATTATTCGATCTGTTTTTAAGGTTCACTTCATCTTCGGTTTTGCTATTAAATTGATTAAGATATAATTCTATTTTGAATTAAAAATAAGTATATTTAAATACTTATGCAAGCTTTTGGCCGCAGTTTGGACAGAAATTAGCTATCCCTGTTTTCGTTCCGCAGTTGGGACAAAAGTTTGGTTTGGCACCTTCAGAAGGATTAGTATTAACATTTGGCTGAGTATAGGTATTGGCCTGATGAAAGCCGGTTGAACCATTTTGATTATTAGTATTATTCATATTCTGCATCATTTGGTTTGCCATGTTCATACCCATCATCATGCCGGCCATATCGGAGGCAACACCGCCACCATGAACCTTACCCGTTGAGATACCTTCTGTCATGGCAACTTGCTGGTAACGGTTCATGTCCCCAACCATATTGTAGGAGGCATTCTTGTTAATCATCGCTTGAATTTCTTGCGGATAAGTGAAGCTCATAATATTAAAACCAACTACCGATAAGCCCGTATCAAAAAGCTGCATATCAAGATCGGTGCGAATACCGGAAGCAATATCAAAGGAATTAGCCTGAAGATTGAACATATCCTTGCCTTCCTTGGAAATCCATTTCATCAGAAGCTGGTCAAGAATGGTGACAATACGAAGTCTTACATCTTCTACATAATAACTCTGTTTAACACCAGCTATTTTATCAATTAGTTTAACATAATCAACTACTTTAAAAGTAAAGGTTCCGTTTCCACGGATGGGCATACCGCCGGGAAGCTGCTCCGTCGGAATGTTAATTGCATTCTGGGTGCCCCATTTTACGATAAATTCCTTCGTATTGACGAAGAGAACCTCGGCGCGCATACCGCTGTTAAAACCAAATTTAAAACCCTTAAGAGTAGAAAGGAAGGGGATAATCTGAGATTCAATATCGTAATCACCCTCATCCTTGAAAATACCTTCTATTTTACCGTTGAATAGGAATATCGCATCCTGTCCAGGACGGATGATAAGGCGGCTTCCTTTTTTTATCTCATCATTGTTCCATTTGTAAAAAACCATGTCTTCGCGGAATTCCTGCCATTCAACTACATTTGAAAATTG
>JAQUYQ010000162.1 GCA_028691795.1 Herbinix sp. | reverse complement strand
AATATTAATATGATTTACTTTCATTTCCGATACAGTATTTGACATGAATTATACATATCTATACAATCAAATATTGTTTATATTCAATATTTTTATCTTAGATTTCTACATCTTTTGAATAATCAATATTATCAAAACGGAAACCGAACATATGGAAGAAATCATCCCAATATCCAGTCAAATCAGCTAATTCACTCACGTTTTCCGTATTGATCTGATTCCATATTTCCATTACCTTAGTTTGTATATCTTCCTGCATTTCATAATCATCCAAACGTATTCTATTTTCTTCATCTTTATCAATATGTATTGGATTTAATTTTTCATGGAATAAACGCCCCATTTGTTCAATACATCCTTCATGATTTCCTTTTTCCTTCATAACCTTGTATAAAATAGCAAAATAGAGAGGTACAATAGGAATTGCAGAACTAGCTTGCGTAACTAATGCTTTATTAACACTAATATAAGCTTTTATTCCTTTTGATGCGAAGTTTTTTGTAATCTCAACTGATGTATTATATAGATGCTTTTTTGCCAGACCAATTGTTCCATTATAATAAACAGGGTAAGTAAGTTTGGGACCAATATAGGAATATGCCAGCGTTATTGCATTATCTGATAGTACATCTGCTTCAACTAAAGCAGTAATCCAATCTTTCCAATCTTCACCACCCATAACTTTCACAGTCGATAAAATTTCTTCTTCTGTAGCCGGTCCAATTGTAGCCTCTATTACAGTATTATTATTTAAATTTAGTGATTTGTTAGTAAAATCACCTTCTACTGTTTTTAAAGTTGAGTTATAAATTGTTCCGTCCTGCATGGTTCTTCTCGGCGCTGCTAAACTGTAAATAACCATATCTACTTTACCTAATTCATTTTTAATTAATTCGATAGCCTGATCTTTGATTTCTTTAGAAAATGCATCACCATTGATGGATTTAGCATAGTAGCCATCTTTGGCTGCAAAATCTTCAAAGGCAGTTGTATTATACCATCCCGGAGTAGCTGTTCTACGATCGGTAGCAGGTTTTTCATACATTATACCAATAGTAGATGCATCACATGCATACGTTACAGCGATCCTGGAAGCCAATCCATAACCGGTAGAAGCACCGATTACAAGTACTTTTTGGGGCCCTGCTGTTTTACCTAGTTTCTTTATATATGAAATTTGTCTGGCTACATTTTCTTTGCAGCCTTCAGGGTGGCTGGTCATACAGATAAACCCTTTTACTTTAGGTTCAATTATCATGCGTTACCTCTTTTCCATCTGTAACATTATTTTGATCAATACTTTGATTATCAAAATATATTTTAACATGGAGGATAACAGAATGTCAAAATTTTTCTAATTTATTATATATCTTTTTTATATCAGTGGTAAGACCGAAAAGTTTGCCTTGTATTTTTACATAATTTATTGTATTTGACTGAAAGGAAATACCCTTTACGGTTGAAAGATATAAAGTTCAAACGAAAATTCAGTATTATTTATCTTTAAAATAAGTTTATTACACAATGAAAAAAGGATTTATCGAACTATGTAACTGATTTCAAGAGAAATAATAATAATTAAGCCCGTGCTAAGGTTATAAACCCGCACGGGCTAGACATATTAAATATGCTTACTTATATCTTGATTACCAAGGATACTCCTTTTTACATTTATCGCAAAAGATATTTACGGTAACACAGCATTTTTCTTCTTTATCTTTTTTGTAGTATTCTTTACAATCATCATCTTTGGATTTGTGATCCTTTTTATTTTCTTCACAAAAGATATTTACTTTAACACAGCATTTTTCTTCTTTTTTGCCATCATATTTACAATCATCATCTTTGGACTTGTAATCCTTCTTATTTTCATCACAAATGATATTTACAATAACACAACTTTCGTCATTGTATTTGTGATCTTTTTTATAGTCATCTTTGTAACAATCATCTGAATTATACATATACATAAAAATCCTCCTTTCTTTCTTAATATACTATATATTATGTATAATTCGACATAATGTTACAATGTGTATAAAATACATCCGCTTCAAAACTACTTAATATCAATTCGTTATATTTCAGTTCACTAGAAAGAACCATAAAACTTCACTTCAAAGTTTTATGGTTCTTTCTTTATTCATTATGATTATATGCAATATTTGCACTCTGATTTACTGATTACAAGAATGTATCCAGTTCTCAACTTCTTCTATATCCGGCATGGATTTAATTGCACCTTTTCTGGTGGTTACCAAAGATGCAGCTGCATTTGCAAAGGTTAGCATCTTAGATAGCTTTTCTTCTGTAATTGTTTCAATTGAATTGTCTAAAATATAGGAAAGGCAGTAGCCGAAAAATGTATCTCCTGCACCCGTTGTATCAATTGTTTTATTCGTAAGAAATGCCATCTTCTCGACCATTTTATTATTACAGTATGCACGACTTCCATTGGCTCCTGAGGTAACCAAAATAAGAGAGATACTATAGTTCTGCTGTAAATACTTTATACCTGCATCAATTCCTTTTTGTCCCGTCATTATTTCAAGCTCTTTGTCTTCAATTTTTAATATATCACAAACGGAGCATCCATATTTCATCTGTTCAATTGCAGTGTCTAAGCTATCCCATAGAGGAGGCCTTAAATTAGGATCAAAAGATATTAATAAATGATTTTGCTTTGCATAGGAGATGGCCCTTTTCGTCGCTTTTCTGCTTCCCTCATGTGTCATAGATAATGTTCCGAAATGAAAAAGTCTTGCATTCTTTATCAGCGTTTCATCAATTTCATCCTCAGTTAACTTCATATCTGCACCTGGATTTCGATAAAACGCAAAATTTCTGTCTCCCATTTCATCAATCTGAACAAAGGCCAATGTTGTACGTACATCATCGGTCATTTTAAGTCCTTTGTCATCAATTCCTACTTCCCCAAGTGTATTTTTTAATAAGTGGCCAAAAATATCATTCCCAACTTTACCTATAAAAGCAGTCGATTTTTTACACTTTTTAAGCATGGAGAGTACATTGCACGGAGCTCCTCCCGGGTTAGCTTCAAATAAGTTGTTTCCCTGTTCGCTTTTCCCACTGGGTGTAAAATCTATTAACAATTCGCCAAGGGCAATTACATCATACATATTCTCTGTTTCCTCCTGTTTTTATTTCTGAACATCAATGATTACCTTCATCGTTGTCTCACGATTTGCATCGATGAATTGATATGCTTTCAAATAGTCCTGAAATACAAAATGTTTTGATATTAAGGGAATAAGTTGTACTTTTTTCTCTTTCGTAAGATTAATTGCATCTATGTAATCTTCATTACGATACATCATAGTACTTTTTATATCTAATTCATGATCATTCGCAACAGCCAGGTCAACCGTAGCCATTCCTGCAAATACGGCAACCAATATAATGGTACTTCCTTTGCGTGCATACCTGATAGCCTGCCCCATCGTAATATTATTTCCGGCACAATCATAAATAATATCGGCTTTATCCGGTCCGAAAGCCTCTAAAATAGCCTCCCCGATATCCGTTGTTTTTGTGTTGATGCAATAATCTATACCGCATTCTTTGGCTTTCTGAAGACGTAAATCACTAATGTCCGTGATCATAACACTTTCTGCTCCAAGCCCTTTTGCGGTTTGTGCAACAAGATTGCCAATCGGTCCGGCTCCTAGTACAATGATTTTAAGCCCTGATACATCACCTGCCTGCCTAACTGCATGTACTGCTACAGCTAATGGTTCTATCATCGCACCTTCATCATAACTCATAGCATCCGGCAGTGCAGTTAACTTCTGAGCCTCAACTGCAAAATAATGGGAAGCAACTCCTGTTGTCTGGAAACCCATTACCTTTAAGTTTTCACAAAGGTTATATTTGCCGTGACGACAGGGATAACATTCCCCGCATACTACCTGAGGTTGAATCGTAACCTTCTGGCCTGCCTGAAAGCCGGTAACGCTATCGCCAATTTTAACTATTTCACCAGATACTTCATGTCCCTGTGTAACCGGATATGAGGTAAATGGATGCTCCCCATGAAATACATGAATATCAGATCCGCAAACGCCAATTTTCATAACTTTTATTAGGACTTGGTCATCTTTAATATCCGGAACCGGTACTTCGTTAAATTGAATAACACCTGGAGCGGTCATAATTTGCTGCAGCATTATAATAATCCTTTCATTTAATTTATCTTTTATAAAATGTTTTATCAAAGCAATAATATTATTGCGCTTTTCTTATTATTTGTCAATATGAACTTCATATTAAGTTATTGGTAAACGCATAAGACATCTTTCTCAAACCATTGTCTCAAAATACCTTTCAATAAAACTCATCGCAATACCAATTGCACTGGATTCGTGTTGATATTTGCATAGTTTTAAATAAGTAGTATCATTTTCAAATAAGTTATATTTTATAACCTTTCGATTTAACTCCGGCATATATTTACCCAGATAACCGCCAACATAGCCTCCTAATATAATATCACTGTCAAAAGCCATTCTCAAATTAGCTACAGTAATTGCGAGATATTCTAGATAACACTCCCATAACTTCATGGCATTTTCATCATTCATGTCTATTTTATGAAAGAACTCTGTAAGATTATCATTGGAAGATTCGGATAAGATTCTTGCTGAGCAGTAGGCATCAACACATCCTTTTTTTCCGCAATAGCACTGTCGGCCATTGGTTTCTATCATTATATGTCCAAATTCAGCACTTCGATAATTATCCCCCAAATAGATGGAACGATTGATATAGATGGCACCTCCGACCGTATTACTCAGTGATAAGTAAACCGCATTCTTATTTACCCAATTTAATTCTGCCATTGCTGCGCTGTTTGCGTCATTTTCAAAGCGGACATCATATTCAATCATTTGACTGATATTTTTAAGGCTTACATTACTAAGTTTTAATATATGTGATTTTACCAGCAATTCATTGGATTTATCAATGATACCAGGTAAGGCGATACCTACCCCTAATATTTTTTCCCTATTAATCTCTGCTTCTGCAATAAATTGTTTTAACTCATAATTAATAAATTCATAATAATCCAAACTATTATCGAATTTTTGACGGATTCTGTTTGACTTAACCGGATTTCCTTTGAGATTTAAAAGTATTAAACTAATATGATTTTGCGTTATATCAATTCCAACAGCATATCTTACATTATCTACAATAGATAACACTTTGGCTTTTCTTCCTCCAGTAGACTGATAGGAACCGATTTCTGTAACAATTTTATCATCAATTAGTTCTCTTACATTTTGCAGGACAGTTGGCATGCTGATTCCTAAGCTTGAGGCAATTTCCGGTTTAGAAGTCTCACCTTGATGTAAGATAAACTTGGCAATTTTCACCTTGTTTAAATTATTTTTATCTTTATATAACATATTCATATCAAAAGATACTCTCTTTCATAAAGTGTTTTATAAAAGTATACTACATCAATTTAATA
>JAQUYQ010000161.1 GCA_028691795.1 Herbinix sp. | reverse complement strand
TTAAATCATTTTCCAATAATACATATCTTTGCATGAATAACGCCTCATTTCCTACTGTTTTATCTATTTCAATTTAAGTAACGATTCCTCTATATTATGTGATAAAGATATTTTTTTATTCTTTTGATTTACTATCAATCCTACATATTATCTTTCATTCTTTATAAAGAATTCGTTTTATTAAAATATGACGTTGTGTTGTCATATTTCATCTGTTAAAATAATACAAGATGAATTGCAACAGAAGCATCCGACGGACACATTCGTAGAAATCATGAAATATATCTAACTGATCCCAGAAAAGCAAGTCCCTTAACAATGAAGACGATATTGCGTCACCCAGTTATAAAATAATCGAATAAAAGATTGGAGTAAACGTGAATACCATTCCAGCCAAAACAATTATAACCCGTAAGCAGGACAATTCCTGGTTTGGTACGGATTTTAACATGAATATATATAAGGGTTGCTGCCACGGTTGTATTTATTGTGACAGCCGTAGCGACTGCTATCAGATATCGGATTTTGATACGGTTCGAGTAAAAGAAAATGCTTTAGAAATAATTCGTGATGAACTCAGAAAAAAGGCTAAGTCCGGTGTGATCGGTACGGGTTCAATGAGCGACCCTTATAATCCTTATGAAGTCAAATACCAATTAACCAGACAAGCGCTTCAATTAATTGATACCTACAATTTTGGGGTTGCCATCGCAACTAAAAGTAGCCTGATTGCACGTGATATTGATATACTGACCAAAATTAAAGATCATTCCCCTGTTATCTGCAAAATTACAATAACTACGATTGACGATGTACTAAGCAAACTTATCGAACCGGGTGTATGTACATCTTCTAAACGTTTTGAAACAATACGTGAGCTATCTGAAGCAGGTATTTTCACGGGTATTCTAATGATGCCACTCCTGCCTCATCTTACAGATTCAGTGGAGAACGTTCTTGGTATAATTCATGCAGCCCATCAAAGCGGTTCAAAATTTATATATCCACTATTTGGATTGTCACTTAGATCCGGTCAACGGGAATATTTATATCAGAAGTTTGATGAGTTTTTCCCTCAAGATCGCTTAAAACAATATTATATGAAATCTTATGGTTCCTCCTATGAATGCCACAGCCCTAGAGAAAAAGAGCTCGGGCAGGTATTTACTGCTGAGTGCAACCGGCTTGGTATTTTATATAAGATGGAGGATATTATCTCTGCCTATAAAACCGTCTATGATTATAAGCAATTTTCCCTCTTTTAATAATCAACTGACTATATTTTTATTGTATTTACAAACCAGAATTATATTAGCCTTACCAATTATATATGTTTTTCGATATCATCAATACTTACCGGTTTTGAATAATAATAACCCTGTCCTATATCACATTGACTTGATTTTAAGTATTCAAGTTCAAATTTACTCTCTATTCCTTCCGCAATAACATTTAAATTTAAAGTTTTACAGAGATTAATAATCGTTGAAATGATTGCTTTCGCTTCTTTGCTGGAATTGATATTATGAACAAAAGACTTATCAATTTTAATACTGTCAATTGGCAGACGTACAATATAACTAAGAGAAGAATACCCAATACCAAAATCATCAATTGCTATACGTATTCCCATACTTCTAAGTTCGTTAAGTTTATTAATACCTTCATCAACATTATGAATAAGCATTCTTTCCGTAATTTCCAGCTGTAGCAAAGATGGATCCACATCGTATGTATTTATAAGTGTTAACAATTTTGGTATAAATTTTTTTGTTTCAAAGGTCTTAGCCGAAATATTAATCGATAACATGAGTGGTGTTTTCTTATTATCTTTCCAGATTTTTAATTGTTTACAGGCTGTTTCAAGAACCCATTGGTCAATGTTAATGATTAATCCGGACGATTCTGCGTAATCAATAAATTGATCAGGATATAGGAGTCCCTTTTCCGGATGGTTCCAACGTATTAAGGCTTCTGCTTCAGCAATATTTTCATTATTCAGATAAAATAACGGCTGATATACCATAAAAAATTGATTCTCTTTTAATCCGCTAATTATATCTGCCTGAAGATCCTTAGATATTCTTATTTTAGTATATAATTGAAGGTCAAATGTCTGTATTTGGTTACTTCCAAGATATTTCGCATAATTTTTAGCATGAGTTACTGCTTTCAGAGGTTCCTCCAACCTTGTTTCGTCATCCCAAGTAAAAACTCCCATATTAATATTTATGTTTACCGTTCTTCCATTAATCTGGTAATTTTCTGTTAATATTTCCAGTATTTTTTGAGCTTTTATATTAATTTGATCTTTATTCTGATTTTCATGATACAGTACAACAAATTTTTCTCCTTTATAACGGTAGATTTGATAATTCTCTGTATCACAGATGGATATTCGTTTGGCAATCTCAACAAGAATAGCATCTCCGAAGGTATAACCATAGGTTTCATTAATCTGTCCAAATTTATCTATTGCAACCATGATTAAGGAGAAATCCATTACATTTTCATTATGAATAAATGACTCAATATCTTTTTCAAGGACGTATTGATTTAACAAAGAGGTTAAGGGATCATACTGAGTTAATGTTTTTATCTTGTCCATCATACGATTAAAGCTTAAACCAACTCTGCCGATTTCGTCTTTAGTTTTAGGTGTAAATCGAATGGTAAGATTACCCCTGGCACCCTGCGAAAATAAATCTGCTAATTCTACAATAGGTTTTGTAAATTTATCTACAAAAAACCAGGCAGCTATTAAGCAAACTACTAGTGTGCTCACAACTATAATTCTTGACATTTTATTAAGACCATCTAAGCTTTCAAGTATTTCGTCTTCATATGTACCTACGTAGATTTTCCAATGAGTCTCTTCAACGGATGCATAACCAACAAGAATCTTATGGTTATCATAAACATAATTACCGTAACCGGTTTGATCATTTCTAGTGGAACGTACAAATTCTGTAAACGAGGTGTATTTTTTATCTATTCCTGCTATCGCATACAAATTATATAAATCTTCCGATTTTTCTTTTTCAGGTCTTGAGATAAAGTTTCCTTTGTCACTTATAATATATGCTCTTCCATTTTCACCGTAACCTCGGGTTAAGGTATATTCTGATAAAAAGTCAGCATCAAGTGTTGCAATCAGTAAACCTTTTATTAAATTATATTTATAAATAGGAACACCAACCACAATGACAGGCTTTCCCGTTATTCTACTGATTATTATGTCAGATATGGATACCTTACCTGTTAAAGCTTCTTTGATATATTCTCTATCACTTAAATTAATAACCGAATCATCAATATCATGTGCTATTCCCTTTAAATCTACCAATAAAATATCAAGGTATTGCGGATTAATCTGGGCACCAATTACCTCTTTTTGCTTTTCCCATTCCATTGATTTTATTATTTCATCTTCAGATAATGCAATTAAAGGTGCAATAAATTGTTTGATATAGTTATTAAGATGATCTGCAGATTCTTCAGCTACCATTACAACAGCCTTATTAGCTTCATTAACCAAGATGCTTTTAAAACGTATATAAGAGCTTCCTCCTAAAGTAACAGTAGCTAATAGAATCAATATAAATGAGAACAACATCCCTTTTGTTTTAATATTCATTAGTTCTCCCTATAGCCATTACTGGCTATTTATTCCCTAGTACGCTTTTATATATAATATTTAAAAATAATTAAAATATTAAAACAATTATATAATATAATCTGATATTTTATTAATATTATAGTTGATTGTTTTGATAGTGTCTACAAAAAATTATACAAATGCTTTTTTATTATTAAATGTCTTTAATTTGTATATTTTTCCACTTATTGATTGGAATTTTATTAATAAAATAGCTATTAATTTACAATAAAACAAAAAACAGCATGATTAATTATATTACTTCAATCATGCTGTTCTTTCAGAATTTTTTTAAAGATTTTATTGTATTTTTGTAAGTGCCTGCTCTATATCCGCAATGATATCTTCAACATTTTCAATGCCAATTGACATACGGATGAGGTCTGGAGTAATTCCTCCATCCATCAGTTGTTGATCAGTAAGCTGACGGTGTGTCGTACTGGCCGGATGTAATACGCTGGTGCGTGTATCTGCTACATGTACTACAATTGCAGCTAACTTCAAACTATCCATGAATTTAACCGCTGCTTCTCTTCCGCCCTTTACTCCATAGGAAATTACCCCGCAGGATCCATTCGGAAGGTATTTTTCAGCCAAATCATGATATTTACTGCTTTTTAATCCAGGATAATTTACCCATGAGATATTCTCGTTATTTTCCAGGTATTGCGCAACCTTAAGTGCATTACTGCAATGACGCTCCATTCTTAAATGCAGCGTTTCCAAACCCAGGTTTAATAAAAATGCATTATTCGGAGATGGAGTTGATCCAAGGTCACGCATCAGCTGTACTCTTGCTTTTGTAATAAATGCTGCTTTTCCACAATCTCTCGTATAAATCATACCATGGTAGGATTCATCCGGCGTGGATAGGCCTGGGAATTTACCATTATCCCAATTAAAATTACCGCTATCTACAATAACTCCGCCTAGTGCAACCGCATGACCATCCATGTATTTTGAAGTTGAATGAACTACGATGTCAGCCCCAAATTCAAAAGGTCTGCAGTTTATCGGTGTTGCAAATGTATTATCTACAATTAATGGTATGTTATTGTTATGTGCTAATACTGCAAATTTTTCAATATCTGTAACTATTAAAGCCGGATTTGCAATCGTTTCAGCAAATACCAACTTCGTATTTTGCTTTATTTCCTTTTGCAACTCTTCTACAGATTCATCTGGATTTACAAAGGTTACTTCAATTCCCATTCTTTTTAAAGTAACAGCAAATAGGTTTGTAGTTCCCCCATAAATAGTGCTTGAGGATATTATGTGATCGCCTGAATTACAAATATTAAGTACCGCAATCAAACTTGCAGCCTGTCCGGAGGAAGTACAAAGCGCACCAATGCCGCCTTCCAAGGATGCAATTTTACGCTCTACGCAATCTACAGTCGGATTTGCAAGTCTCGAATAGAAAAATCCTTCTTCTGTAAGGTCAAAGAGTTTTCCAACATGCTCACTTGAATCATATTTAAAGGTAGTACTCTGGTAAATTGGTAATACTCTTGGCTCTCCGTTTTTCGGATGGTAACCGTCCTGAATACATCTTGTTTCGATTTTATAATTACTCATCGCATACACCCTTCCATTTATTTTTAGCAAGATGAATTGATATGCCAATTCATCTTGTTCTTTTAAGATATCATTTTATATGATATCTTATCGAAATTCAATATGTCTTGTGTAAATATTATAAATTTTACTAAGTTTCTAGTTACTGTTCAGAGGCAACCTTGAACTAAAAAAGCCGATGGTGTAGACTGATCTCAGTCAAAGCCATCGGTTTTATCTTATCCAAAGGTTCTAGATACACTATTAAATACATTCTGCTCTTCATT
>JAQUYQ010000160.1:1367-5512 GCA_028691795.1 Herbinix sp. | reverse complement strand
AAAGATGTTGATATCGTACGACTGGAAAGCGGTATAAGACATTTTGAAGAAATGGGATATCCGGTAACGGTTACCGATAATGTTAGAAAATGCGTTAAAGGAAGAAGCTCGGATGGACCAACAAGAGCAAAGGAACTGATGCAGCTTTTTGAAGACCCAGAGGTTAAAGCAATATTTGCAGCAAGCGGCGGAGACTACCTTGTGGAAATGTTGTCCTATATTGACTTTGAAGTGTTGAAATCCAATCCCAAATGGATACAGGGTTTTTCTGATACCACTGGTATATTATTTACTTTAACAACCAACCTCAATATAGCAACATTATATGCGAATAATTTCAGCTCCTTCGGTATGAAGAACTGGCACAGTTCTTTGCTGGACAATCTTAGAATATTAGAAGGGGAAGATTTCGCACAGGTAAGTTTTCCTCAGTTTCAGGATGGATATAAAGAAAGAATTACCGGACAGGAAGAGTTTACTCTGGAGAAGGATGTGGAGTGGATTAATCTATATCCCTTGGGATGGGATTCTGATACGGAGCTAATCATGAATGGTCGGGTGCTTGGCGGATGCCTTGATGTAATCCTTAACCTGGTTGGAACCAGATTTGATAAAACCATAGAGTTTATCTCACGTTATCAAGAGGATAAAATTCTATGGTTTTTAGAAAGTTTTGATCTGGGAAGTGAAGCCTTAACAAGAGGACTTTGGCAGCTTAAGGAAGCCGGGTGGTTTGAACACGCAGCAGGCTTTGTATTTGGAAGGCCGGCAATGTTTCATACCGACACAGATACGACCTACCAGGAGGCTGTATTATCAGTACTTGGAGAATTGAATTTACCGATTATTTTAGAAGCAGATATTGGACATAAGCCACCACAGTTTACAATGATTAACGGTGCAATCGCAGAAATCCGTAGTTTTCGCGGAAAGGGCAGTATCATTTTCGAAAGAAGGTAAAAGGGTGAATGGATAAGGGGAAGTATAATGTACCAGGTGATCATGGGGATAATGGTACCGATCGAAATATTGGGTATAATGACACTAATAGACTGTTTGAGGATGTCACAAATTCTGTTACAGAAAATCTCATAAATACGAAAATAGTGAATATAGATACCATGAGGAAAGAAAGTAAAGACAGTGATTCCATAATTATGGATATAAAAGATGATAAGAAAGAAAATATTGATACAGATATCAAGAAGAGTGAGACCGATTGGGGAGATTCAGGTCCTTCGAAGGTAAAACCATCCGCCATATGGGAGAAGATGTTAGGATTAATTAATAAAATATTTAAAAATCTTGAGGCTACTTGGAATGGTTATGTTGATATTTCCAAAAGTAACCTTATTTTTCCTGTTGCGTTTATTATCGGAACAATAATTTATCTTGAAATAATTGTACATTTATTAATCTATCGAAGCATTGATATAAAAATCATGTATCCAGTATTATTTGCAGTACCGATTGGTACTATGATATGTTTTATTACAGGTTTATTTCAACCTATCATTAATAAAATTCTATTATTAATTTTAACCGGTTTGACCTGTTTGATATTTGCTGCACAATTAGTTTATTTTTATATATTTAAAGTGTATTTTTCTTTCCATTCTCTTGGAATGGCAGGAGATGCGGTATCGGAATTCGGTTCGGACGCAATGACTGCAATCAAGGCGAATATCTTCGGAATCATTCTAATGTTTATTCCACTGATAATATTAATGATTATTAATAGTTATTTCGATTACAGAAGGAGAGGTTTAAAGCTTCAGGTGATTTTATTCGGTACATCAGTATTATTTCATGTTGTTGCCGTGGTAGCTTTACTGCTTTGCGGTAAGAGTGATTATACTCCCTATGATTTATACCATAACTCTAAAGTGCAGGATTTGTGCGGAAAACAACTGGGAATCAGTACGATGACGCGACTTGATATCGGAAATTTATTAAGTGGTAATAGTGAGCTGGTATTAGCGGATGCGATGTATTCCATGCCGACTAATATACCTACACCAGTTGCCGTGGCACCGGTTAATAATGATACAGCAAAGCCCGATCAATTACCGGAAATTACGCTGACGCCTACTCCCGTAACGATTGATACCTCCCCTAATATTATGGATATTGATTTCAATGCATTGGCAGAAAATGAAACAAATGATACGATAAAAATGCTACATAATTATTTTGCATCGGCTACTGGGACGAATAAAAATGAATATAGCGGAATGTTTAAAGGATATAATCTTATTCAGATAACGGCTGAGGGTTTTTCACCTTATGCGGTGAATGAAGAGAAAACACCGACTTTATACAAGCTGGTGCACGAAGGATTTGTTTTTAATAATTTCTATACAGCTCTTTGGCAAACCAGCACTAGTGATGGTGAATATGCTGCCTTGACCGGACTCATACCGACGGGCACACGCAATATGTACAATGGCAGGAATAATCTATGGCCTTTTGCTCTTGGTAATCAGTTCGATAAACTGGGTGTTGCCAGTAAAGCATACCATGATCATACCTATACCTACTATCAGAGAAATGAAACACATCCGAATCTAGGATATATATTTAAAGCTAAAGGTAACGGACTTGTTTTGGAGCATCCGAATACTTGGCCAGAGTCTGATGTAGAAATGATTAACAGTACGGTAGATGAATATGTGAATGAGGATCAGTTCCATGTTTATTATCTTACTGTAAGCGGTCATATGAATTATACTTTTGAAGGAAATTATATCTCCTATAAAAATCGGGATTTAGTGGCAGACCTTCCTTACTCGGAGGATGTCAAGGCATATATTGCCTGTCAAATCGAACTTGACAGGGCTCTGGAACAATTAATAAAGAAGCTTGAGGATGCAGGCGTTGCAGACCGTACCGTGATTGCGCTTAGTGCAGATCATTATCCTTATGCATGGGATAAAAGTATATTGGATGAAGCGGCAGGTCATGTGGTGGAACCTAATTTTGAAACCTACAAAAACCATTTCATACTTTGGTGTGAAGGAATGGATGAAAACGTTGTGATTGACGAACCGTGCTCTAGTCTGGATATATTACCGACCCTTACTAACTTATTTGGAATAGAATATGATTCCAGGCTTTTAATGGGGCAGGATATTCTGTCGGATGCACCGCCTTTGGCTATCTTATCCAACCGGAGCTTTATAACGGATAAGGTGATGTACAATTCCGAAACAGGAGAAGTAACAAAGCTGACGCAGGAAGCACTTCCAAAAGACTATATCAGCAATATTAATAAAATCATTAAGAATAAATTTATGGTATCGGAGACTATTTTAAAGGAAGATTATTATTGGTATATTTTTGGGGATAGTGAAGAGTAACCTAGATTGATTAATTCATAATATATCCAATTGCTTGTAAATCCTTGGATAATGGAATATAATAGAAAAAAATCAAATCATACCAAGTTTTTATTATCGGCAACTTAGTATGATAATTAATATTATCCTAGGAGGAGTTTATGAAACAAAAAATGAAATATCTAACAGGCTTTCTTTTTATCTTTTTTATATGCATTCTAGCCATTATACCTGATTCTGTTAAGGCTTCCAGTAACAGCTATTTCTCAATCAAAGATGGTGTGCTAATTGCATATTCAGGATCTGATAAGACGGTAACCGTGCCAAGTACGGTTAAGGAAATTGGTAAACGTGCATTTTATAATAACAATACAGTCAGGACGATTATACTTCCAAGTAGCATAACTATCATAGGCGAAGAAGCCTTTGCTAATTGTTATATGCTGCAGAAGATTAATTTACCAAGTAAAATAAAGAAAATTCCATATCACGCTTTCTATCAGTGTAATCATTTAAAAAATATAACCTTACCGAATACACTTACCTATATTGGTGAAGGTTCCTTTAATAATTGTTCTGCTATGACGAAAGTAATCTTGCCAGCTTCTGTTAAATTCATTAGTATGGATGCTTTTAGCTGGTGTTATAAAATAACAAAAGTCAGCATTCCAAAGGATAGCAAACTCTATTATATAGCAGGAAGAGCATTCCAAGGTTGTAGCAATTTAACTACTATTTCTTTACCAAAGGGTATTACTACCATCGGAATGCAGGTTTTTAGATATTGTAACAAACTCAATAAAATAG
>JAQUYQ010000160.1:0-1267 GCA_028691795.1 Herbinix sp. | reverse complement strand
CTAATAAAATTACCGATATCCCTGACGGCATGTTCTATAATTGTACGTCACTAACAGAAGTCAAATTGCCTTCAAAACTTAAAACGATTGGTACGAATGCTTTTAATACCTGCCGGGCTTTAACAGAAGTTAATATTCCGGAAGGTGTAACAGCAATCGAAACCGGTGCATTCCGCGGATGTGCCAGCGTAGAAAGCGTTACTTTACCTGCTTCACTTAAGTCGATTGGCCGTATGGTATTTACAGGAACCGTTTGGATACGTAAAAATGAGAAAGATAATATGGTAATTACCAATAACGGTTTTCTTGTTAAGTATACCGGAAAAACCAGTGAATTAACCATTCCAAAGAATGTTGTTTATATTGCTCCTTATGTATTTAATAATAATGAATACCTGGAAAGTGTAAAATTATCAAATCATATTACAGTAATTGCAAAAGGAACTTTTGCAAATTGCAGAAATTTAAAGAAAGTAATATTTCCTAAAAATCTTGAAACGATTGAGTATAATGCATTCAATAACTGCAGTAGTTTAACTCAGATTGATTTTCCTGACAAATTGTTAACAATAGGGGAGAGGGCCTTTGTAAACTGCGGATTTAAGACGCTTGTACTGCCCAAAAAACTTACGACCATAAGTTCAAGTGCATTTAGTAACTGTAATAGTCTTAAAGAAATATGGCTGCCACAAAGCTTAAAAACAATCGGGGATTATACCTTTAGCTGGTGCAGTAAACTTACTAAAATTCATATTCCTAGTACGGTAACTAACATTGGCAGATATGCTTTCTATAATTGGGATTTAAAAGGCTCTCAGACCATTTACTGTGAAGCAAGTTCCTATGCATATAAATATGCAATAAAATATGGGTTCCTAGTTGAATACGAATAAACTCAGCAAAGTCTCGAAAGGAACGTATAACCTGCAGAATCAACCTACGTCGTGAAAGATAATTGCCAACAATTGGTACTTGACAAAACTTTTTTCATCTCTGTATTGTATAAAAAACTATGATACGTTATAATGAAATCAAGTTTAATACCATATTAATTTATGATTGAGAGGTTAGTGTGAAAAATCAAGATTTTTCACACGGCAAATTTGTGCTGAAGCCCAAATTCGCGGTGCTTTGGCAGAATGGAGGTTTTTATGGAAGAGAGAAGAAAAGAGAAAAGAATGCCGATTGCATTATCGCTTGAAATAAGTAATCTCTATAAACAGGATAATGTTCAGGTATGTGATTTACATGCACCAATTGAAGTAAC
>JAQUYQ010000159.1 GCA_028691795.1 Herbinix sp. | reverse complement strand
CAGCAGGAATTCTCCACATACGCCCCTGTCTTTGCATCAACTCCAACTAAATATAAGGTGCTGCCAATCATTTTATCACGGGATGCACTGATGATAGCATTCGCTTCGGCGTGTACGCTTCGGCATAACTCATACCTTTCTCCCCTAGGAATATTCATTTTTTCACGAACACAGACACCAATATCTGAACAATTCTTCCTTCCTCTAGGAGAGCCTACATAGCCTGTCGAAATTACCTCATCATTTTTTACAATCACAGCTCCGTAAAGCCTTCTAAGACAAGTACCTCTTTGTGAAACCATTTCTGCCAAATCTAAATAATAATTTGCTTTATCTCTTCTTTCCATAATAAAGAATACCTCCAATGTTCCGTGTATAGTAAAAAAGTCTTTTATTTAAAATCACTACTGCTTCTTATTGCTTATGTGCAATATACTATATATCGGATATTAACATGTCCGAGGCAACTTGTAAATATTATTGAATTGTAATTTTCGCCAGCTACGAATTTTTTTGTAGTTATAAAAGGAACGAAACGATAATAACAAAACCCGTGCTTATCAATGTCCCTAACAGATAATATTCAGCTGATATCTTGTTTTTTGCAATCTCATCATATCGTGCAATTGATTTTGCTGTCAATACCAAGCCAATAGCTGAAAACTGCCCTAACGCCAACAATATCAGCATAATAATTCTTTCCACGCTACCAATAAAGCGTCCAGCCTTGTAATCTTGAGGTTGTATTTCAGATAATTCCTTCATCGGCTTATACCCGGCAATTAGATGGGATATTGTTATGTTGGCCGGCTTATGTATCAGAAGAAATGCCACAAATATGCAGGTTGCTTTTATCGCCGATATGCCTGTGATAACAAAGAAATCTCTACATACGTTAATGAGCCTTATATCATACTTCAAAGTAGCTAAAAAATAACTTACTATAATAATGCAGATAAGATGAACTGCCTGGTCAATCATATACACCGTACGTTTAACATTTATAGACAACTCCTTTTTCTTCTTTTTTTTATTGACCGCTACATATTTTATAGAATCTATAATCATATGTAGTGCACCCATGACCAATCCGCAAAAAAATAATTGTAGGGATATAATGGGTAGTGAAACCAAAATGAAGGATACCCAGTATAACAATCCATGCAGACAAAGCCATCCTAAACGCTTTTCCTTATTCTTGGCAACTTTTTCTGTTTGTAGATAGAAATCTCCTATTATATGTGACAATAGCAGAACCACAAAGTATTCTCTAAACATTTTCTCTCCTTATCTCAGCCAGGGTGCAAGTAATTGTGTCTAAGGCTTCTTTATAGGTATAATACTTACCGCCTGCCAGGCTTTTTTGAGCTGCAGACTGCCCAATATTAAGCCGATTCGCAACATTAATTTGACTATCCTGATGTTCCAGCATATCACTTATGATTTCACGCTGTCTGTCGGTCCATGATTCTTTAATTGCAGAAATAAGCGATAACACTGTATTGATAAGATTTGTAGCCACCTGATTATTCCCATCAATCTCAATTCTAGTATCGGTAATTATTGCTTTTTGTTTTTTTTCACTATCCTTTAAATATTCAATAGCCTCTCTTGCTTTATAATAACCAGGACCATCTGCGCCTATTGCCATTTCAATGTCTATGTCTGTGGTTATTTCTCCCACTCCAATCCCGAACCGGATTTCTGTTGGATACATCTTTCTTTCAATTTCCGAAATGATATTCATTACAGCTGATCCATTATTCAAAAGGCCTTGGAACTCATCTCCTAAAGTAATCATGAATTTAGCAGCAATGTCATTTTCATACTTTATATTTATTTCTTTAAGCACGTTTTTGAGTTTATCTTGTATTTCCTTTCTATTAGCAATATTTTTTGATTTCTTAATGTCACCTATGATTGCTATATATGGATCAAAATTTAAAAAGAAAAACATATTAGTACCTCCTTGACTTATTGTTATTATAGCACTTATATAATGAGTATGCAATATTTATTCATTATGAAGCTAATATGTTGTACTTATTCATTTATAAACGAATATTTTAGATATATTACTTTCTTGGCGAATAAGTGTAATGCATTCATTTTTGTAAAACAAGAACTAAGGTCTGGTCCCTCCAAGTTCTATATCTGCATCAATTTCAACCGAATTATATGCCTGCATTAAAGGATAGAAAAAGGCTCACTAACACTATCTAAAACCAGAGATGTTTAACAGAGTGTTTAACAACGCTAATTATTTAAAACAATTCTTATAAATTTCTTCTTTCCGACTCTAAGTACAAAATCATTACCTTGAAGAAGCTGTTCCAAATCTACTACCTTCTCTTGATTCAGCTGTATTCCGCCTTGTTTTACCAAGCGTCGAAATTCACTGCCAGAGGGTACATGCAGTACAATAAAAGTTTTCATTTTTCTCTCTCCCTTTATATATCTCTTCTACAATTTTTATATGTTACAATATGCAATAACTCAGTGACAATTTTATTCTCTCTCAACTGAAACAATTGGTAATTATCGGCATTTAAAATATATGTATACAAAGAATCTTTTTCATAATATATCCCTACTAATTTCCTGCACACTCCTCCATAATCCACATGATAATATCCAAGTGGTAAAATACCATTTGTATACGCACCAATTAGGAAAAAATTTTTATAGCATACTGGACGAGGACAGAAGGATCTTTCTTCCTGTGGGTAGACAGTCGAAAAAGTTTCGAAGATTATATAAAAAGAGAACCAGTGTAGAAAGAGTAAATGGTAGGATAGACAGAGATTATGGATTTGAAAACCATACCATCAGGGGAAAAGAAAAGATGGAGCTGTTTATCGGAGTAACCTTTCTGGTGGGATTATCCATGGCAAAAGCAAAAATAGAAAAAGGGAATAGAAAGCATCTGGCATCCTTAGTATCATAGAAGAAAGAACAAAGACAGGTTGCTGACAGGAAGAACGGTGATGGAGTGCCGTTTTGAAAGCATTTGCAGTTTACGTGCACTTCTTAGGTATCTGAGAGAGCGGTGAAATCAGACGTGCGATAAGTCGCTCGAGCGCAAATGTTTGACGAAGGGAATAAAGCGGAAAGCTACTGTGTAGGTTTCCGCTTTATTCCCTGAGGAGTTTTTGCGCGGTCTGATTGTTCCAAGTGAACGAAGAAACCTTAGAAGTGCTAGTAAACTGAAACTAGCTTTTCAAAAGGACATTCCATCATCGAGATTTCTGTCAGCAACCGTTCCTAGAATGATACAGCGAAAATAATTCAACAATTATTTTACTCTTGACTCTACTCTTACCACCCTACTCAAATTGCGAATTATACAATTTATAATAATAGCCCTTCTTCTCCATCAATTCCTTGTGGGTTCCCTGTTCTACAATATTGCCCTGATCTACGACAAGTATGTTGTCGGCACCTTGAATGGTCGATAATCGATGGGCAATTACAAAGCAGGTTTTATCCTCCATTAACTTACGCATCGCTTTCTGAATTTTGATTTCTGTCCTTGTGTCAACGTTGGAAGTTGCCTCATCCAGAATCAACATTTTTGCATCCAGAAGCATTGCCCGTGCTATCGTAAGCAACTGTTTCTGCCCCTTCGAGATATTAATACCGTCTTCATTGATGATGGTATCATAGCCCTGCGCTAATCTGTTAATGAATGAGTGCATACCGGTCATTTTTGCAGCAGCGACTACCTCTTCCCTTGTAGCGTTCATTTTACCATATGCTATATTATCAAAAATACTGCCTTGAAATAGCCACGTATCCTGAAGCACCATCGCATATGCTTTTCTGAGACTGCTTCTGGTAAACTCCTTAATCTCTTGTCCATCGACAAGAATGTTTCCGTCCCAAACGTCATAAAATCGCATTAATAGATTTATAATCGTCGTTTTACCAGCCCCGGTAGGGCCTACAATTGCGGTCAGGCTGCCAGGCTTGGCGTGAAGAAACAAATTATTGATAATAAGCTTCTTCGGAAGATACCCAAAGGAAACCTGATTTAGTAACACATCGCCACTTACTCCTGTCAAATCCACTGCATTCTCTTTATCTGGTGTCTCCGGTTGTTCATCCATCAATTTAAATACACGCTCCGCAGCTGCTGCCGCTGATTGTAATTCACTGATAATATTCGCTGCTTCACTGATTGGCCCTGAGAATCTTCTGCTATACTGCACGAAGGAAGAAATACTGCCCAGCGTTAATTGCTTAAAGAGATATAAAATTGCACCAAATACCGTTATCAGGGATAGCGAAAAATTATTGATAAAATTAACCGTTGGACCGGTAATGCTTCCATAATATTCGGCATTATAGTAAGCATTCACTGCCTCCCCGTTAAGTTGGTCAAACCTATCCATAATTGCATTTTCAGCAGCATATGCTTTAATGGTTTTTTGACCGGATACCATTTCTTCAACAAAACCATTCAATTCACCCAACTTGCCAGATCGTTTACTAAACAATGGACGTACCTTCTTAGCCATATAACGGGTATACAACACGGACAACGGTATTGTAATTAACATCACAAGTACCAATTGCGGTGAAATGACAATCATCATAATTAAAGAACCTATAACGGTGACAACACTGGTAAAGATTTGTATGATATCCGTCGATAAAGATGTGTTCACTGTATCAATATCATAAGAGATTCTGCTGATGATATCGCCTGCTGGATTCTGGTCAAAAAAACCCACCGGTAAATCTGCCAACTTGGTAAATACATCTTCCCTCATTTTACATACAATTTTCTGACTTAATTGGAGCATTAATATAGATAAAATATAGGTTAAGACAGCAGAAACAATATAAAATACTACCATCCGGAAAGCATAATAAAAAACCGTTTTGAAGACAACCAAACCCTTGCCAGGTTCAATAGCATCGATTGCATATCCAGAAAGCATCGGCCCTAAAAGTGAAAAAATATTACTTATTACAGAAAGTATAACTGCAATGGCAAGCATCCATTTATAATGATAAACGTAAATCCAAAGACGTTTGATAACATATTTTATATCTTTTGGTTTTTCAGTTTTATCGCTTATTTTCGATCTACCAGTATCTATTGGCATATCTACCTCCATACTGCCACTAACTTAAGGCTATAAAAATGTTTGCAAATGTTTAAGACATTAATTGGGATTGATAAATTTCCTGGTACACCTCACAGGAATTTAATAACTGCTTATGTGTTCCGTAGCCCGTCATCTGGCCATCTTCCATTACCAGAATATGATCCAGCTTCATGACTGAACTGATTCGCTGTGCAATTACAATCGTTGTTATCCCATGATAATTCTCCCTAATTGCTTTTCGAAGCAGAGAATCTGTTTTATAATCCAACGCACTGGAGGCATCATCAAGTATCAGTATCTCAGGTTTCCCAGCTAAGGCTCTGGCAACTAATAAACGTTGCTTTTGCCCTCCACTCAAATTACTCCCCTTAATGGATAATTTAAAATCAAGCTTTTGATCCAATTCCTCAATAAAGGCAGCT
>JAQUYQ010000158.1 GCA_028691795.1 Herbinix sp. | reverse complement strand
CTTGTCATTAAAGGTGCAAAGACCATACCAGCGAAAGCGATTGATATTGACGAAAAGGCCCGTCTGGTTGTTGAATATGAAGATCATACCATCGAAGCCCTCAATTCGGGTGAAGTTAGCATCCGACCTATTTTAAATAAATAGAAGGTCGAAAATTTATACTATATAAGCCTGGTACTTATTACTTAAGTTTAAAGCATATTCTATCCACTTAATACATCACTTAAATATATTGAACAGAATAAGACGATAAATATGCATAAGCAAACAATTATATCATAAGCGTAGCCACAATTTTTCTAATATTTCTGATATATAATTTAATTTCAGAATTTAGGTATTTCACATTACAACTTACGAAAGGAAATGTACAGATCATATACAAACACAACTCTGTACTATATAGAAAATCATGAATGATGTAAATCAAATAACTTCGTCAAACGAAGCTCAAAAAAGGAAAACAGTAAATTTGGTAATGACGGGAATGTTTACTGCGATTATCTGTGTGATGTCGCAAATATCTATTCCGACGCAGCCGATACCTTTTACTCTAGCATTGTTTGCAATATTTTTAACAGGTGCTCTGCTCTCTCCGCGTTATGCGCTCTTATCAGTATTAACTTATCTTTTGATTGGAGCAATTGGAATTCCAGTATTTTCAGGTTTCATGGGTGGATTGGAAAGATTGGTCGGACCTACCGGCGGTTACCTAGCTGCTTATCCAATTATGGCCTTTGTAACAGCTCTTTTTTATAAATATTTTAATAAATATAAGGTCGTGGCTTTAGCCATTGGTATGGTTATTTCCCTAATTATATGCTATATAATAGGAACCCTGTGGTTTTCCCATATTTCCGGCAACAGCTTCTACTCAGCCTTGTTTATCTGTGTATTTCCTTACGTAGTATTCGACTTATTGAAAATTGTACTAGCTATTTCTGTAAGCATGGTCATAAGAAAAACGGTATATAAAAGTATTAATCTATAGAGATATAAAAATAAATAATCTCGAAACATTAATTTTTAATAATGATTTATGTAAAACACTTAAACTATAGAACAAGGGAGCAATTCATACGAATTTCTGAATTGCTCCCTTGTTCTATATCCCAGAACGCAAATTATTTATTTGAACACTATTACATCGGTGTAAATAATTCTTCAAGCTCCTCTTTTGATAACGTATTGATGAATACTTCTTTAGAGCTTATGATGGAATTGGATAATTCCTTCTTTTTTCGTTGCAGTTTAAATATCTTCTCTTCAATGGTTCCCTTGGTAATCAGCTTCATAACATGAACCTTGTTCTGCTGACCTATCCGGTAAGCACGGTCTGTTGCCTGATCTTCTACTGCAGGATTCCACCAAGGATCATAGTGAATTACGGTATCGGCACCGGTAAGGTTCAAACCGGTTCCACCTGCTTTTAAGGAAATTAAGAAAACCTTACCTTCCCCATTATTAAACCTCTTAACATAATCATTACGGTCTTGCGTCTGTGTTGCACCCTCTAAATAGAAATAAGGAATATCTAAGTCCTTTAATTCGTTTTCAATAATTCTTAACATAGAAGTAAATTGTGAGAATACAAGTATTCTGTGATCATTGGCAATTGCCTCGGGAATTACTTCCATCAGTAGATCCAGTTTTCCACTTCCACCTTGATAATTATCAATAAAGGTAGACGGATGACAACAAATCTGACGAAGTCGTGTAAGTGCTGCCAAAATCTTAATTCTACTACTCTCAATTCCATTTTCTTCAATTTCAGAATGAAGCTCATTTCTAATACTTTCAAGGTAAGACAGATACACAAGCTTCTGTCCCTCAGATAATTCCGTTAACATCTTTGTCTCATATTTATCCGGCAGCTCTGTCAATACATCCTTTTTCATACGGCGTAGAATAAAAGGAGTAATGTGTTGATGCAGGTCATTTAAAGCCTGTACATCTTCTTTCAAAATCGGTTTTTCATAAAGCTCTACAAACCGTGAATGACTGTTAAGATATTCCGGCATGATAAAATCAAAGATAGACCAAAGCTCGGATAAACTATTTTCTATCGGTGTTCCTGTAAGAGCAAAACGATGCAATGCACGAAGCCTTTTTACTGACTTTGCGTTCAGAGAGGAATCATTTTTAATAAATTGTGCCTCATCGATAAATACCGTATTAAAATCAATTTTTTCATATAAAACAACATCTCTTCGAATTAAAGGGTATGAGGTTATCAATACGTCGTAATCTTTATATCTGGCTATCATATCCTGCCGATCATTTGGTGATCCGGTAATTACCATCGCTTTTAGATGGGGTGCAAAATTCTCAATTTCATCCTGCCAATTATAGACCAATGAAGTTGGACATACAATTAGATTATGTGCCCTTTTATTTTTATCAATATTTGAGACCATATATACAATTGACTGAAGTGTCTTTCCTAATCCCATATCATCAGCCAGAATTCCGCCAAGGTCATTATCCGCCAAGGTCTTAAGCCATTTATAACCGGTAAACTGATAAGGACGAAGTTCTGCCAAAATTTTGTCAGGTAAGAGATATTCTGTCTTAGCTGGATTTGCAATCTTATCAGCCAGAGCCATAAAATCTCTGTCTCTTTCAAACTCAAAATTCTTATCAGAAAATGCCTTATCCAGGTATGCTGCATGATGTTTTTCTAATAGAAGTGAGTCCTCTTTGAGTTTCTTATCATTTACATTCAGTGAATTTAGAATTTGAGTCACTTCGTTGATTGTCTTATCTTCCAGATTAATGAAACTTCCGTTTTTTAATCGGTAATATTTCTTTTTAATCTGATAAGAATGAAGGAGGTCCTTCAATTCTTCTTTGGGGACCTCATCAAAAGAAAGATCCAGCTCAAGCATATTAAATTCCGAATTCATACGAACACCTGCCTTTAAGCCGCCCGGAGCACGTATACCCAGCCGTCTGAAGTCTTCAGAATAAAACAGTAATGCTTTTCCTTCCAAATCCATTACTCTTCCGGATAAAAACTCATAAATCTTATCTTCATTCTTCAACAAATAAAAATTCTTATACGGAACAAAGCCTTCCTGTAAAAGATCCGAAATAATGGAATCCTCCTTTTCCCTCTGTCGCACAATAATATATGAACCTGCGGATGCATTTTCAAAGGAATTGAATTCATAATCTCCATATTTATATTTTAATTCAGCCTTAATTCCGTTTTTATATTTATCAAAATAGATCTTCCCTTCCATATTACAGGTGATATACCTGCTTTTCAATTCATCTGGAATATCCAGCACCATTGTCTCACTAATTCTTGGTAATACAAATTCTAGAAAGCTTGTCTTACTCTCACCCCGAAAAATAAGCGGATCTTTGTCCTTACCAAGACTATTATAAAACGGTTTAAAATTACGTATAAATTTCTTATCAGGAAGATAAATTGCTCCATCATAATACAACAGTTCACCCGTTTCCGTAATTGGAAGCACGGCGTCTTTTCCCTGATAATCTATGGATACAGAATCCTCATCCAGCGTAAGCTGGTAGGATATTTTCGGATTTTCTCTTTTAAATGTAACATCAGTGAAGATCTTACCGTATAACTCGAGTGTAAAGTTACAATTGTTAATTATATCAAGTAATTTTACCAACATATTCTTTGTTATAAACATCTGAGACTTTGAAAATATCTTAGAAAAATGTGTGCTGTCAATAACTTCTTGGATTTCATAAATTCCTAATAAATAATCGATAAGCTTAAGGGAAGTCGTATCAAAAGTACTCTCACCATTAACATATTTAAAATCCTTGCCAATTGCAAAGCTCTCATGGTGATAAATATCGGACAAGAATTTTTTGATCGTCTGAATTTTATATTTGCGGCTGCTTCCGCCACGGAGCGATACGAGTGCTCTACCATTTTCACCTTTTAAAATCGTTGGAATGCTTACAACTACCTCCAAACCAAAGGTCTCTCCAACAAGTACTGAATCCTCCTGAGCAATAAAATAATCGAGTAAGGTCATTACCTTACGCTCTTCGGGATTTTTTGATTCAGCCATCAATGCGCGTTCCTGATGTTTTAAAACGAATAATAAAGCTGCAACCACATGCTTACAGGCACCCTGATCCTTAAGGCGTGAGGGACAGTTACAGTTATAATCAAAGGATCCGTCCTCCTGTTCATCAACAGTTACAGAATAATTATAATTTCCTTTTACAATTAATCGATACTGTTTATTAGCATTCGAATAAGTCGCATTAATGATACGATTATCCTTATAATATTGTAAGCCTCTTGCATAAGTAGTATCGTTTGAAGCCAAGTTACGTATTCCTGTACGCGAAATTTGAATCATATACGCACACCTTTCCTGCATAGTATCTTATTATTATAACACAATTTGAGGGAAAAGTGTAACTAATTTGATTAAATTTAAAAGGGAGTGTCTGTAATTATAACAGATACTCCCTTTTATAATAACTTATTCAATTTTTTTGTTGGTACATGCCATCTTACCTTCAGGAATGCTTTGTATAAATTTTTAAAGCTTTTTGTGATCAGTACCAACCCTTTTATTCATTTTGTAGTATTTCATTTACGAGTTTGGTGGTTTGTACCGTCCTTTCTTAAGATTTTTTAGAGAAACTTCACTTAAGTTTCCGGTGGTCTATACCTTCCTTTCTAGATATTTTAATCTTTATTACATATTTCTTCGATCCTTCTGAAGCTATACTATTAATCAACTTAATTTATATATAATCTACTTCCGTTACTTGTGTAACACTTCTTAAATCATGCAACTATTTACTTTGCAAATCTAATTATATATCTAATTATATATCCATGAAACTTCTTAATTTGTTAGAACTACTTATTTACTTTATTATAGAACTTTTTTCTTCTTATAAAATTATTTACTTATCTAATTCCTATTACCTTTCTTAATATTACTTTCTTGCTATGAAACCTATTACTTTTCTTAGAATTACTTACTTATTTGAAATCTATTACTTTTCTTAGAATAACTTACTTATTATGAAACCTTTTACTTTTCTTAGAATTACTTACTTATTATGAGACTTTTTACTTTTCTTGGTATTACTTACTTATTATAAAACCTTTTACTTTTCTTGGAATTACTTACTTATTATGAGACTTTTTACTTTTCTTGGAATTACTTGCTTATTATGAAACCTTTTACTTTTCTTGGAATTACTTACTTATTTGAAACCTATTACTTTTCTTAGAATTACTTACTTATTTGAAACCTATTACTTTTCTTAGAATAACTTACTTATTTGAAACCTATTACTTTTCTTAGAATTACTTACTTATTATGAGACCTTGTAGATTTTTGAATTACTTATCCAAGAAATCTTTTACTTTATTAATACTACATACTTATTTATAAATATTTATCTTTTTATTAAACTTCTTACTAATTAACGAATCTCATAACTTTGTAGAGCTACTTACTTATTATAAAATTTTTTGTTTTATTAAAACTATCTACTTATTAATAAATTTAAAATCCTTGTTAGAAATTATA
>JAQUYQ010000157.1 GCA_028691795.1 Herbinix sp. | reverse complement strand
ATAATCTTTACCGACTTGGTGGAGACGAATTTGTAATTATAATCAATGATAGGGGTCAAGAGGGAGCAGATGAGTATGCGGCTAATATTTTGGCTGGTCTGAAAGAACCATTCAAGTTAGGTGACAGTATGCTGCATATCAATATTAGTATAGGCGCGTCAATATATCCGGATCAGGGCAGGGATGCGAACGAGTTACTGCGATGTGCTGATATTGCCATGTATAAGGCGAAGGAGGCTGGAGGAAACCGTTATATGCTATATATGCCTTCAATGAATGATATTATATTAGAACGTATGCTAATTGAGAAGTATTTACATTTAGCATTAGAGAAGAATGAGCTTGAGCTTTATTATCAGCCGCAATTTGATCTTATAGAAAATAGGATTACCGGATTTGAGGCACTGCTTCGATGGAATAGCCGAGAGTTGGGCGCTGTCTCCCCAATCAAATTTATAAAGATTGCTGAAGAAACACATTTGATTATTCCTTTAGGAACATGGGTGATGAAGGAAGCTTGTGCTTTTATGAAAAAACTCCAGGAACAAGGTAAGTTTGATATCACTATTGCAGTAAATATTTCTATTCTACAAATATTACAAGACAATTTTATTGATTTTATTTTTGGAGTTTTAGGGTTTTATAATTTGGAGCCACAAAATTTGGAGCTGGAAATAACAGAAACAATATTAATGGAATCATTTGAAGTTATCACAGATAAATTAAATCTTCTAAACGGCAAAGGTATAAAAATAGCGCTGGATGATTTCGGAAAGGGGTATTCCTCCTTAAGTTATTTAAAGCAACTTCCAATCACTACATTAAAAATTGATAAATCTTTTATAGATTACATATCTACAGAACAAAGGAATAGATCTTTAACAGGTCAGATTGTAAAGATTGGCAAAAGCATGGGTTTGAGTGTAGTTGCCGAAGGAGTTGAAACAAAGGAACAGTTAGACTATCTAATACTAAATCATTGCCAAAAAATCCAAGGGTATCTATTCAGTAAGCCGTTACCGGAAAGCGAAGTTTGGCATTTGCTATCCTAAAATATTAATTGTCAATCAATAGATTTTAATACTGCACCCCATTTAAAATTCTGTAGCCTACAACAATTTTAGGGGGGTGCGATTGTTGTTTTACAGTAGTATTTTATTGCATTCTAGTGCAATATTGTCAGGATTGCTCTTTCGTTTGACAAATGATACCAATGTGTTAGAATTAAATAAACGACCTAAAGAGGGGTTATTATTAATGGTATATTTGTCAGTTTTCTCCTTTGTTGCTGCAATCTTATATTTTTATGTGGGCTTCAATGCATTTAAATTAAATAGAAAATCTAAATTATGCAGGCTATTCTTTGTTTTAACTTTAAGTATGACAATATGGTCTTTCGCTGAGGGCTTCCTATATCTTGCAAAGAATGTATATGAATATTTCTTTTGGAATAAAATAGCTGCTTTTGGATGGTGTACCTTCGAAGCATTTATACTGTATTTTATGTTAGTTCTTACAGGAAATCGATACATCAGGCACTGGTATATTAAATTATTGGTTATGCTTCCGGCAGTAATATCCTTGTACATGGTTCTCTTCTTGTTTAGACCTGATTTAACGACGAATTATATTATAAAAGCAATATTTAATATTGGAAATTTTATATACAATTCTACATACTTAGTGCTCAGTATTTTAATGATATTCTTATGGGTCACAGGTCTAGCAGCAGGCTTCAGAAGAAACAAGCTGATATCATTGTAATATGCAGTTTAATATCATTTTTACTGAATACATTGGTACAAATCATATTGCCTGCACTTCAAATTATTAAACTGCCCTATATCGGACAGCTCCTTAGTTTAATTATGCTTTTAGGTGTAGATTATGCAATCATCAAATATCAATTCATGTCAATTCCTACTTCTTTAATAACGAATGAATTATTTAATGAGCTTTCTGGATTAACTTTTCTGGTAAATGCACAAGGGTTTATCATGAAATCGAATAAACAGGTTGATCCATTACTTGGCTATACAGAAGAAGAGGTAATAGGATGTCATATATCCAGTATAATGAAACATAAAGACATCGATAAGGTTCTGGATGAATGTGAATTAATAAATGAACGATTGAGGTTTCAAGATAGCGAAGTCAGGTATTTCTATTCCTTTTAATATTTTAATTATTCCACTGCATTCGAAAACCAATTTCCTGCGCGGACTCTTATTTATTGGAGAGGATATGAGAATGACAAAATGGTTGGAGGATGAAATTGTGAAACATAAACTGACCAATGATAAATTGCAAAATAGTGAAACACTGTTTCGTGGAATACTGGAAATTACTCCGATTGCAATTATATTAGTCAGTAAACATACCGAACGAATCAAATATCTGAATGCTCAGGCAGTGGAACTTTTATGTGCAGATGGGGCTGATTTGATTGGAAGGAATCTCTCTGAATACTTTGTTAATCCACAAGATGTAAAAGTTCTTAATGAGAGTTTTACAATAAATAAAAACGTAAGTAAAAATGATATTTCTATGAAAAGAAGTGATGGTTCTAGGTTTATCGGATTTGTTACAGTAATTCCTTCGATTTATGAGGAAGAAGAAGTGGCACTTTCCTGTATCGTTGATATGACCGAACAGAAGAAAGTGGAAGAAACTCTTAAGTGGAATAATGACTGTATCATTGAGCTTAATAAAGAACTGACAAATATAAATAGTAATCTAATTAATAAATCAATTAAAGATGGACTAACAAATCTATATAACCATCAATACATGAATGAAGTGTTGGAAGTAAAATTACAGGAAATATCTAAGACGAATGAAAATCTGTGCCTTATGATGATGGATATAGACCATTTTAAACGGGTAAATGATAAATACGGACACTTAACAGGAGATAAAGTATTAACTGTAGTAGCAGAAATAATTATGAAGAATACCAGTAATAACGATTATATTGGTCGTTATGGAGGCGAAGAATTCATTGTGGTACTGCCTAATAATGACCTTGAGACAGCTGCTGCAATCGCCGAAAACCTCCGATGGAATATCAGTAATTTTGATTTTGGATTGGATGGATTAAAGGTAACGATCTCGATTGGAGTTGTCCAATATACCGGTGAAAAGTCGAATTTCTTAATCAATAGAGCAGATAGGCTATTATATCAGGCAAAATCAAACGGAAGAAATCGAGTAGAGATAAAATTAAATCAAATAGCCTAAAGAGGAGTTGAATTTATATGATTTTTTTGTCGGTTATGTCATTTACAGCGTCTATCATATATTTTTATGTAGGCTTGAATGCTTTTATTTTAAATAGAAAATCTGAATTATGCAGGATTTTCTTTTTATTAACATTAAGTTTGACGATATGGTCATTTGCGGGTGGCTTCCTTTATCTGGCTCCTAATGAAGTTACCTATTCCTTTTGGAACAAGGTATCCGCTTTCGGTTGGTGCACTTTCGAAGCTTTGGTACTATATTTTGTACTTATTCTCACAGGAGATAAACTTATTAGACTTAGGTTTTTTAAATTGCTAATCATGATGCCAGCACTGATTTTTTTATTAATGGTTCTCTTCTTGTTTGGACCAAATATAAAAACCAGTCCAGTAGTAGAAAATGTATTTTATACAGGAAATTTCCTATACAATTTTACATACTTAGCTATAAGTATCGTATTGATTTACCTATGGGGACATAAGTCAAATAGTCGTATTCAAAAGAAGCAGGCTAACATCATCGTAATCTGTAGTATCATACCATTTTTAATTAATTTAATTATTCAGATGATCTTACCTTCTTTTAATATTAAAACATTGCCTAATATGGGACAGATTTTTTCTTTGATTATGTTTTGGGGTGTAAACTATGCAATCATAAGATATCAATTCATGTCAATTCCTACCTCACTTATAACGAATGAATTATTTAATGAGCTTACAGGCTTAACTTTTTTATTGGATTCACAAGGTTTTATTATGAAAGCAAATAAACAGGTTTATACATTGCTAGACTATTCGGAAGATGAAATTGTAGGATGTCATATTACCAAAATTATGAAACATAAGGATATGGATGAGTTAATGGTGTACTGTGAATCAATATATGATAGGATGAGGTTTCAAGATATTAGTATTCCATTAAAATCAGGAGTGCATATTCCCATTAATATTTCAATCATTCCATTGTATACAAAAACCAATCTCCTTCGTGGCTTCCTAATCATAGGTGAAGATATTCGAGTGACCAAATGGCTTCAGGATGAAATTGTAAAACATAAGCTGACCAATGAAAAATTACAAAATAGCGAAATGCTATTTCGAAAGCTTCTTGAAATAACTCCAATTCCAATTATATTAGTTAGTAAATACACCGGGCGGATTAAGTATCTGAATACACAAGCAATGGAACTTTTGGGTGCCGATGGGTCAGAGCTGATTGGAAGTGATATAACGGAATATTTTGTTAATCCAGAGGACTTATGTCTTTTAAACAAGAATTTTGATAATAATAAAAAGGTTAGTAAAATAGAGATTCAATTTATTAGAAAAGATACTTCCGCTTTTATCGGGTTAGTTACGATGATCCCCTCAATCTATCAGGAAGAAGAGGTTGCACTTTCCTGTATCATAGATTTGACCGAACAAAAGAGAGTGGAAGAAACGCTTAAGCAAAATAATGAAGAGATCACTAATCTTAACAGAGAACTTATTATTATGAATAATAACCTAGTGAATAAGTCAGTTAAAGATGGTTTAACAAACCTATATAATCATCAATACATGAATGAAATACTAGAAACCAAAATACAGGAATTATCAATCACAAATGAGAAGCTTTGTCTAATGATGTTGGATATTGATCATTTTAAAAGGGTAAATGACCGATTTGGACACTTGGTTGGTGATAAAGTATTAGTTACAGTAGCACAATTATTAATGAAAAATTCTAGAAGTAACGATTATATTGGACGCTATGGAGGGGAAGAATTCATTATAGTACTGCCAAACACCGACCTTAATACAGCGGCCTTGATTGCTGAGAATATTCGATTGAGCATTCAGGATTATGATTTTGGTTTAGATAATTATAAGGTGACAATCTGTATTGGAGTTGTCCAATATTGTGGTGAAATATCGAATGCATTAATTAACAGAGCAGATATGCTATTATACCAAGCAAAATCAAACGGAAGAAATCGAGTAGAAAAATAATAAACGGTACCTATAGGGTACCGTTTTGAATATGAAATTACTTTGCCAGCTTATCCATAATATCCATAATCTCTTGTATTTTTTTATGTGAGTCCCCTTTTTCAAAAGCTTCCTCAACACAGCCTCCTAGATGAGCGTGAAGAACTTCTTTGTTAACATTACGTAGAATTGCCTGTGTAGCCATAATCTGATTAGATATATCGATACAATAACGGTCATCCTCAACCATTTTAAGAATACCATCAAGTTGTCCTCTTGCTGTTTTCAAAAGACGCGTAACTTTCAATTTATCTGCTTGCATCCTAATTCCTCCAAATT
>JAQUYQ010000156.1 GCA_028691795.1 Herbinix sp. | reverse complement strand
TTATTATTTTTCTTGCAGATGTCAGACAAGGTCTTGTAGACTCCGATTCCAAGGTTGCAGATATGTTAAGACGTTCAGGAAAACCGGTTGTACTTGTTGTTAATAAAGTAGACAATTTTGAAAAGCTGATGCCGGATGTCTATGAATTCTATAATCTTGGTATCGGGGAACCATTTCCTATATCTGCTTCAGGAAAGCTTGGATTTGGAGAAATGCTGGATGAGGTTGTCAAGTATTTTATCCATGGAAATACGGAAGAGGTTATCGATGAGCGTCCAAGAATAGCGATTGTAGGAAAGCCGAATGTAGGTAAATCCTCTATCATTAACAAGTTAGTTGGTGAGAAGAGAGTAATTGTATCAAACATTGCCGGAACAACAAGAGATGCAATTGACACACCAATCCGTCGTAACGGTAAGGAATATATTTTGATCGATACGGCTGGATTACGCAGGAAAAGCAAAATAAAAGAAGAACTGGAGCGTTTTAGTATAATACGTACTGTAACTGCAGTTGAGCGTGCAGATGTCGTTGTACTGGTAATTGATGCAACAGAAGGCGTAACGGAACAGGATGCAAAAATTGCAGGTATTGCCCATGACAGGGGCAAGGGTATAATTATAGTTGTGAATAAATGGGATTTAATTGAAAAGAATAATAAAACAGTAAAAGAATATACCAATGATATAAAAGAAATATTAGCATATATGCCCTATGCAGAAATATTATTTTTGTCTGCAGAGACCGGTCAAAGACTTCACAAATTATTTGAGACAATAGAGGTTGTTATTCAGAATCAAAATCTTCGTGTTGCTACCGGTGTTTTAAATGAAATTATGATGGAGGCTACCGCCCTTCAGCAGCCGCCTTCGGACAAGGGAAAACGTCTGAAACTTTACTATATTACGCAGGTGTCGGTTAAACCGCCTACGTTTGTAATTTTTGTAAATGATAAGGAATTAATGCATTTTTCTTATACTCGTTATATTGAAAATAAAATACGTGAAGCGTTCGGTTTTGGTGGCACATCATTAAAATTTATCATCAGGGAACGAAAGGAGAACGCATAAATGCTTCAGAAAATCATTCTATGTTTGATTTTTGGATATTTATTCGGTTGTTTTTCAACAGGTTATGTAGTAGGAAAGTTAAATAAGGTGGATATACGAAAGTATGGAAGCGGCAATGTGGGAACTACAAATGCACTTCGTACCTTAGGAGCAAAAGCAGGAGCTATCACCTTACTAGGAGATGCAATTAAAGCGGTAATACCAATTATTCTGGTGAGATTGGTGTTATTTTCGAAATATGATAATGTAGAACTACTTGCTTTATATACTGGACTTGGAGTTGTAATTGGGCATAATTATCCGGTTTGGCTAAAATTTAAGGGTGGAAAAGGCATTGCAGCAACCGGAGGGGCTATGGCAGCATTTGATCCCTTAATTATACCGGTTGGATTACCCTTATTCGTACTGATCGTTGCTGTTACAAGATATGTTTCTTTGGGCTCTCTTTTTATAGCTATATTATTTCCGATTTGGATTTTAATAAGAAATCCCGGTCAAATACATATGCTGATTGTTGCTCTTGTATTTATGATCTTGGCATTTATAAAGCATCGGTCGAATATAAAACGGTTATTAAATGGTACAGAGAATAAAATCGGCCAAAAAGTTAAAATTGATAATAAATAAAACTGTAAATGGTAAGGAGGAGTTTATGAGTAACGTTAGTTTATTGGGAGCCGGAACTTGGGGTACTGCACTGGCAATTTTACTAGCAGGTAAGGGACATGATGTAACAATATGGACTAAAATTGAAAATGAAGCCCGTATGTTAAATGAGAACAGAAAAGCTTTAAAAAACCTTCCCGAAGCTGAGCTTCCGGAACAGGTTAAGATAACACTGGATTTAGAGGAAGCCTGTAAAGATAAAGATTTAATCGTTATGGCAGTGGCTTCTCCTTATATCCGATCAACAGCAAAAATAGCAGCTCCATTTATTAAAGATGGACAAGTTATTGTTAATGTATCCAAGGGAATTGAAGATGGAACTCTGTACACTTTATCAGAAGTTCTTAATGAAGAAATACCGCAGGCTAATATTGCAGTACTTTCCGGACCAAGTCATGCAGAAGAGGTAAGCCGCGGGGTACCAACGACAATCGTTGTTGGTGCTAGGACCAAGGAAACAGCAAGATTTATACAGGATATTTTCATAACAGAGTTGTTTCGTGTCTATACTAGCCCCGATATCATCGGAATTGAGCTTGGTGGCTCTTTAAAAAATGTTATCGCCTTGGCTGCCGGTGTTGTGGATGGCTTAGGTTTTGGAGATAATACAAAGGCTGCTCTTATGACGAGAGGAATGGCTGAAATCAGCCGCCTTGGTTTAAAAATGGGTGGCAAGATAGAGACCTTCGCTGGTTTATCCGGTTTTGGTGATTTATTCGTTACCTGTACCAGTAAGCATAGTCGTAACTGGAATGCCGGTAATCTTATGGGACAGGGTAAAACCATGGAAGAGGCGATGAAGGAAGTTAACCAGGTAGTAGAGGGAGTAAATTCCGCGAAAGCTGCATTGGCTCTTGCCAAAAAGAACGACGTGGAAATGCCGATTGTAGAACAGATTAATCTGGTGCTCTTTGAAGGAAAATCATCCAAAGATGCCTTATCCGATCTGTTAATGAGAGATAGACGAAAAGAATATAAATCCCTTGAATGGGATTAAGAGAGTTGCAGCCTTTGCAGATCATGAAAAGCAATTAATAAAAGATGTGCCGATTTTATTAATAAACTTCTATGATTTGTAAAGGCTTATTTTACCATTTAAAACTTCCTAAGGTACCGTTCATATACCTGCTTTGTTGTAAAATCCGGCTCTGTAGCAAAATCCCGCTTTAAGGCGTTTGCAAAATTCTGATAATGATTGATTAAAGCCTGCTTGTCTTTTAAATAATAGAAGACTTCAAATATTTCTTGGTGAGTTCTTTCTCGACTGTAATCCAGTTCCAAACTTTGCGAAATAACATGATAGGCCTTATTATATTCACCTATATGAATATAATAATTCCCCATAGCATCTAAAATGTGCAACATCATCCTTAAATACTTCTCCTTTTCAGGAAGGCACCATAGACTATCGATATCACTAAACAATTCTCCTCGAAATAATCTCCGTATTTGTTCAAAACCTTGAATGGAATTGTCATTTATCTCCGGATACTGTTCCATAAAACTATCTAATTGAAAAAGATCACAATCAATCTCTATTGGTTGAAAGCAATATCCGTATTTTTTTCCTTTTTGTGACCCAACCTGTAGATCTATGCCTTCCTTTTGCATAATATCTCTGAGACGAAAGAGGGTGGTGTGAAAATTATTATTGACATGCTCTTCATTATCTTCCGGCCATAGAGCCTCACCAATTTTCCATTTATCAAGTTGACGTTCTTTATGTATGATAAAATATGCCAACAATTCTTTCGACTTTTTTGAAGACCATTTTACCAAAGTACCTTTGCTGTTAATGACCTCAAAACTTCCCAAGCACCGAATATAAGTAATTTCCGTATTGCATTCCTTATTCTGAGGCACTACCTTAATGCATGGTGAAATCAATTTCTTCAATCTTAAAACAGTCTCCAAGAGTTCCGATTGTTTAATAGGTTTTAGCATATAATGAAAAGCATAAACACGAAAGGCATCCAATGCATACTGCGGATAAGCAGTTATAAAGATTACATAGGTTTCAATACCCAATTGATTTAGTGTGTTCGCAAGCTCTATTCCATTCAAGCCGTGCATTTCTATTTCTAAAAAAACTACATCGGGCTGTAATTGTGGTATCATTTCTAATGCTTCGGATGACAAATGATAAGAGCCTATAATTTCAACTTCTCCGGTCTCTTCTAACTGCTTTGACAGTAGATACAAACTAGGTTTTTCATCATCAACAATTACAGCTTTTAACATCATTTTTCTCCTTTGTACCTATTAGTAAATTGAAACTTCACAGTTAATGTTTTGCTATATTCTGTAAGTGAAAACCTTATTCGTATGGAAATATTGACATATAATTTCCGAATAAAATAATTGGGTTATAATATCCATTATAATTCATATATAATAAAAATCAATGGATAATAATCAGATATAAAAGTTGATTTTGGTGTCATAATATTTAACTGCAAAGTTTCAGTATAGTAACCGTTATGTAATTCCTTTGAAACAAGTATCACAACACATATCATAGAATGATACTGCCCTGCATATCTTTAACTATAACCATAAGGAGGGTTCTATATGTTAGGCCAGTTTGATGTTTATAATGATATTCAGGCTAGGACAGGCGGTGAAATATACATAGGTGTGGTAGGGCCGGTCAGAACAGGTAAGTCTACTTTTATTAAGAGATTCATGGATCTCTTGGTTATACCGGGTATTGAAGATGTCCATAGCAGAGAGAGAGCGATTGATGAACTGCCCCAGGCTGCGGCCGGCCGGACGATAATGACCACCGAGCCGAAGTTTATACCAAAGGAGGCCGCCGAAATTGCGTTTAATGATGAAACAAAGGTGAAGATCCGTTTGATTGATTGTGTTGGATATATGGTTGACGGAGCAGCCGGCCATTTTGAAGATCAGCATGAAAGAATGGTTAAAACACCGTGGTTTGATCATGAGATTCCGTTTACCCAGGCCGCAGAAATCGGAACAAAGAAAGTTATTAATGATCATTCCACGATTGGAATCGTTATGACTACTGATGGTAGTTTTGGTGAGCTCCCAAGAGCCAACTATCGGGCTCCTGAAGAAAAGACGATTGAAGAATTAAAGCATTTGGGTAAACCATTTATTGTTTTACTGAATACAAACAAGCCTTATTCTACGGAGACATTAAAAATAGCTGAGGAAATGACACAGGAATATAATGTTCCAGTTATGCCAGTGAATGCAGAACAACTAAAGAAAGATGATATTACTAGAATTATGGAAAATATCTTATCCGTATTTCCAATTACTGAGTTAAGCTTTTATATGCCGAAATGGGCTGAAATGCTGCCGGCGAATCATTGGCTCAAAGTAGATTTGATATCAACTGTTAAGAATTTATTCCAGAACATTACGCAGGTAAAGGATGCAAATGCACAGAATTTTAATACGGACAGTCAGTATGTGAAGCGTTTTAAAATTGATAAAGTTAATATGCAGGACGGAGCTGTTCAGGTTATTGTTGAATTTGATGATATGTATTATTATAAAATTCTCAGTGATTTAATTGGGGTACCAATTACCGGAGAATATCAGCTTATTTCTACATTAAAAGAATTAGCAGCGAAAAAGAGTGAATTCGAAAAGGTTTCGTATGCGACAGATCAGGTAAGGGCAAAGGGTTACGGTATTGTATCTCCGTTAAAGGAAGAGATAACGATTGAAGAGCCGGAGATCATGAAGCATGGTAATAAATATGGCGTAAAAATCAAAGCAATTGCTCCTTCCATCCATATGATCAAAGCGGATATCATGACTGAAATAGCACCGATCGTTGGGTCGGAGGAACAAGCGAAGGATCTGATCAGTTATATCAATGCCAATG
>JAQUYQ010000155.1 GCA_028691795.1 Herbinix sp. | reverse complement strand
CTGTGAACTGTTCGTATGAAATGACATAAAAGTACCACCTTTCTGATAACTCTATTATACCAGAAATTCAAAAAATGTGTGTAGTTTTCAAGGTGCTAAAGAGGGCTATTCGACCCCAACATCATCAGATGTAATTGGGGACTTTAAGCTTAAATCGAAGTCAGCAGTAGGAAGTGGTACTACATTAGCACCTACTACTCGTACTGCAACTGATTCAGACATATTTATTTGTTATAATGTAGCTACAGAAAAACTGAGCGTTTTTATTGACTATAATGGATTCGCTACATCAGCTTCTACTTATAGTGCAGATATAGTAACAGAAACTACTTCTGGAGTAAACTATATAATTTCTGAATAATTGCAAATATCACCAACCACCTATTTGGTGGTTGGTATTTCTACTATCCACTAACCTGAAAGCAGGCCAACCAATGTCTGAAAATACAATTATATTTACTCTAGTCTTTCTCTACGGTATCATAATTGGGAGCTTTCTCAATGTCTGCATCCTGCGTATACCAGCTGGGGAGAGTATCATTACCGGAAGGTCACATTGTGACGTATGTAATACGAAAATAAAATGGTATGATCTTATACCAATCTTTAGCTACTTACTACTAAGAGGTAGATGCAGAAATTGTAAGACAAAAATTTCATTTCAATATCCAATGATAGAAGCACTGAATGGAATATTATATGTGCTTGTTTTTTGCTGTAAAGGAGTAAATTTTCTCAGTGTAATATATTGTTTGGTTATATCTGCACTGATTGTACTTAGTATCATTGATTTAAGAACGAATACTATACCATTTGGTATTAATATATTTATTTTCATAATGGGTTTGATACGATTATCCTTGGACTACCGTTATTATTATATTTATCTGATCGGTTTTTTTGCGGTCAGTGTTTTTCTTTATCTGATTTATCTTGTCACCAAGGGGAATGGAATGGGTGGAGGAGATATTAAGCTGATGGCAGCCGCAGGGCTTGTACTAGGCTGGAAGCTTATACTGCTGGCATTTTTCCTGGGATGTATCTATGCTTCTATGATACATCCGCTAAGAATGAAATTCGGCAAGCAAGGAAAGGTTCTTGCGTTTGGCCCGTATTTATCCGTGGGAATTATTACAGCTATTTTAATAGGTGATGGAATGATAAACTGGTATCTGAAAATGTTTATTTAACAAACGTCACTACATCTATACGGAGGACTATTATGGCAAAGAAAATACTTAGCATCGTCATTGGAGATGAAATTACAAAGGTATGCGAGATTTCCTATAGAAAAAAATATAAGAATGAAGGTATCCGTGTCTTTAAAAGTATTTCCTTCCCGACCCCCGAGAATATGATCGAGGATGGATTTATTAAGAATAAGGATGCATTTTGTGAGCAACTGCGCTCCCAGTTAAGACTTGCTAAGATGAAATCGAAAAAAGTTATTTTCTCTATTTCCTCAAGTAAGATAGCGAATCGCGAGGTTATTATTCCTTTAGTAAATGATAATCGTATTATGGACATTATCAATACCGGAGCAAACGAATATTTTCCGGTAGATATGAAGGATTATATATTATCTTATATTATCTTGGAGAAAAAGAAATCAGATCGTAAAGAGAAAGCACTTGCAAAAAAGCAGGCTATGTTAGATAAAAAGGCGGCCAAAAAGCAGGAAAAGATAGATATAAAGGCCGCAAAAAAGGGAAAAGGCAAGAATGCTCCTGAACTTGTAAGCAGTACCCATACTTCCCACCTCTTATTCAGTGAAGAAAATCATGTGCCGAATACAGTTAGTGAGACGGAAGTGAAAATACCGAAGAAGGACCAAACAAGTAAAAAGAATAAGAAACATATTCGTTTATCCGTATACGCAGTACCCTCTAACCTAGTAAAGAATTATTATAATTTTGCGGATATCATGGGTTTAAATATTGTATCCATTGATTATAGCGGAAACAGCAGTTACCAGATGCTAAAGCGCCAGGCCAATGAAGGAACGAATGTTTTTATACAATTGAATGAGCAGGATACGGTAATCAGTATTTTAAGTGATAATGTACTGATTCTTCAGCGTACCATCGGTTATGGAATTTCAACACTGGTTGAGACAGTAATGGAACACCAATGTTTTCATGTAAATGATGAGAAGGAAGCCATAGAGCTTCTTCATAATAAAAATCTCTTAAATTTAAATACGCCGGAGGTTGTTACTATTGATTTTCACTCCAAAGCATTGGACGAGGCGGCTGCAGCGAGCGAGTTGATTAGTGCTGCGGAGTATCAAAGTCCGGCACAGGAGGAATATCTTGCGAAGAAAAGTATTGTTGAATCATTACAATTTCTAACGAACAGTATCTCACGTATGTTGGATTATTATAAAAATAATCATAAAAATGTAATTTTCAAATCAATATATCTATCAGGCTTCGGTATAAGAATACAAGGTATCGATCAACTGTTTTCTGAACGAATAGGAATTGACAATAAGAAACTTGAAAAACTCTATACCGTAAGTGCGAAGAAAAAAGCGCAGGAATACCGTTTAAATCCAAGTGAGTTTATGGCATGCGTCGGCTCTGTCTTAAAGCCTGTGGATTTTGTTCCCACGGAGCTTGCAGTTCGAAAACAGAAAATCCAAACAGTGGTGGCATCTTCATTATTACTTATCCTTTGCCTAAGCGCAACGGCAGCGCTATGTTATTTTTCCTATGATGATTATCGCGTAGCAAAAAGTGAGTATGAAACTGCTTTTGAGCAGTTAAATGCTTTACCGGATACAAGCGCTGTTAAGAGTGAATATGAACAGGCATCGAAGAGACTTGAGGATCTGCAGAAAATGGAAGCAGCAATGCAGACCGAGGATAAGATTAATGAAGTAATCTCAGAACTTAAGAAAAATATTCTTACGAATGCAAAAATTCAAAGTATTCAATTTTCTGATACCGGTGTTGTGATGATGGTGATTATGTCAGATAATAATTATGGTGCGAATACCTTGGTTGCTAAATTATTGATGCAGATTAAAAACATTGAGTTATTTGAAACGGTACAAGATTCAAATATGTCGGTATCGGACGATGGTGAAGTAAGCCTGACGATTTCCTGTACTTATCAATAGGGAATAAAGCATTTATCTGAGTGGAGACTTAGTAGGAGGAACCGATGAAGAAGAAAAAATTAACCGGAAATCAAATAAGGTTATTGCTCTGTTTAGTAATTGTAATAATCTTTGCTTTATCTTATGAATATATCTACATAAAATTTGAGGATCTTGCTGAGGATTATAATTCGAAGACTCAAACCACAAATCAATTAATTTTACAAAGAGAACAAGATATTACGCAACAGGATACCTTAAAGGCCAAGACCAAGGACATATCAAATCAGTATGAGGAAATTATTAATGCTTATCCCGTTAAAATCACTAAGGAAGATGACTTGATTTTCATCGAAGAGCTGAAGAAAGAGCTAGGGATTAACATTCCATCTGCTAATATAAGCGTGTTGGATAGTACTGAGTTTTATACAACCATTTTACCGATCCGGGATGAAGAGGGTAACGAGATTATCATATCCGGGGACAGTTCGCAGACCTCCGATACAACTGCAGTTTCAACGGATTCCTCCTCAGCTGATTTAGATTCCTCCACGGTTTCCACGGATACTGCATCAACTTCAATGGATACCGCTGCATCAACCTCGGGTAGTACTACGACTAATACTGACGAAGCAGCTTTTTCAGAGACAGATATCTCTGGAACGACGGAAAACAGTGGTACATCATCAACCGGGACTACGGATGGAACAACCACAGATGGAACAACAACGAACAAAACAACAGATGGAACTGCTACAGATACCACAGGGCAGCAATATATGACAGGGCTACAAAGTTCAATTAATATAACTTTTCAGACAACCAATAAAGATTTTAAAAAACTGGTAGATTATATAAACAAGTATCCTCAGAAAACATCTATTACTAACGCGTCTCTAAGCTTCGACAGTGCAACGGGAGAATTAATGGCAAGCATGACCATCAATCGTTACGCTCTTTCGGGTACAGGAAAGGTATATGAAGAGCCATATGTTGGTGATATCAGTATTGGAACCGATGATCTTTTTGGCACTACGACAAAGAAGTAGAATACAATAGGTACAGATACAGCAAAGCAATAAAAAGTACAGTAACAGGAAAGCAGCTTAAATTGAAAGGCTGGTGAAAGTTTGAGAAATAAGAAGAATAGATTTTTCATGCCAATGGACAATCAGGGTTACTCCTTACTGGAGCTGTTAGTCAGTGTTATAATATTGATCCTTATTATGATACCCTTAATGAATAATTTCTTCCGTTCCATGAAGCTGAATAACGAGGCAGAGGAAGTACAGGATTACAGCAATATAGCGGCAAACATTGTGGAGGAAGTGAAAGCTGAAACTTTAGCTGAAATATTATTAAAATATCCAGATCGTCTTCAGAAAAACCCGGATGGCACCTATAGTAATTATAGTGGGCCATCCGAAGCCCAGGATGTCTATTATTTCGGAGAAGATGGGAAAACGGATGGCAGTACTCAGTATGATGCGCTGATTACAATTAATGCAAAAGACTATCAATATATACGGGAAAACAAAACTGGGCATGGCACAACCTTGATGAATGATTATGCGATGCCCAATATCATTACCGTTGACAGTAATAAGAACGGAATGTTCTTCTCTAATTTGTATAAAGACGTAACAACCAATGCTTATGAGAATGAGGATGATACATCAAATCCCAATGACAAAAACTTAGATCAACTGGCACGTGAATACTTTTTGGCAGTAGCAGATGAATATGCCGATGAACAGTTTCGATTGAATTCTGCAGTATATGCAGATTATATGCAGAAGCTAAAAGCAATTCAGAATGGACAGGCATTACCTACTATTCCTGTTGAACCACAGCGTGAAACCTCAGGTGATCCAATCTATGCTAATCCGGATTACTGCCAATTAGACAATATATTGGAGAATACTACAAGAACAATAGATATCCATATTGATGATAAGGAAGTATCCACAGGAAATTTTTGCACGACCATTAATTATCAGATAACCTTTCATTACAATAAACCGACAGAGTTAAATTTTAAAGATACAATTACCTACTCAATTGAGAATAAGGTTTACGGTTCATTGATTAATAACATTTATTTATATTATCAAGCCTCAGTATATATGAAAAATGATAACATACATCGTAGTAATATAAATATTTCAAATAATTGTGGAAAAGCGGTTAACTTTTATGTTGTGAAGCAGGAGAATTTAACACTAGATCCAAACATTATACCCGATCCATACATTAGTATAAACCAGAGCGGAAGTGATGCCGTAAATATATATACCAATAGGCCCGATGATAGAGTGAAATTAATCGGAGTGGATGAAACTATAGATAAGGTTAATAACAACATAATAGTTACTTCGGCACCTCAAAACCGGATATATTCAATTACCGTTCAAATCTGTACTCATACGGAAGGTACAACAGAGACAAAATACCAGGAGGTTCTTTATACTCTGAATTCTAACAGACAGGAGTAGGAAAG
>JAQUYQ010000154.1 GCA_028691795.1 Herbinix sp. | reverse complement strand
CTCAAATTCCTCTCAACAATCTAAACCCTTGGCCGGTACCAACCCTTAAAATCAGGGAAACAGGTATTACCGAATATCAGGTCGTTCCTAACTCCAGACGTGATTTCGATTATCTTAGAAATGAGATTATAAAAAAATATGGAGGTACGGAATACGATTATGTGGATCTGGATACGAGCTTAGGAATTCCTGATAATTATAATGCAATATTACGCGATTTTAATGTGTACGGCGATGATAGAGATGCGGTGTATTTTAAAACAATGGATTTTCAATTAACAAGTGATGATGATTTTGTGATCGTATATGGTATCAATCATAAACGAACCGGTAAAGCAATCTATTCCAATGCTAGTTTTTATGGGGTGGAGCTTTTCAATGGAGTTACTGGAGCCTTCAGTACAGTTCAATTTCCGGATACTGCATATGAATATTTTCCTGAAGGATATATCAATGCTGGTTTTTATTATATATATAAAATGGCAAGAATGGCTGATGAAGATAATGTTGTTATTATCCCTTTCAGCACAGGAAACCCTCTAGGAAAAGCATACGGAGTTGATAACAATCAGGATGTTCGGATCGTCTATCGAGTATATCTAGATCAAATAGCTATGGTAGGCCCTTACATATTTGATATCATATGGGATCGTGCAATCCTTTTCCGTAAGAAAGAAAAATATAAAGAGTAAATGTCAGAATAGTTTCTTCATCAACTTAAAAACTACTTAGTTTAAAGTCCTCTTTTTGAGATAAAATCCAGAGGATTCTTTTGACGAAACGCAAAACTTCCTTACACCCTATCCAGGAATGTAAGGAAGTTTATGCCGATTCATTGAAGAAACACACATATTAATTTTATCAATGAGAATTTACATATAATTAGACTACGTGGTTTACTACTGTTAGTTGCGCTGTTGACGTTGTAATTGCGCTGTTGCTATTTCAGTGCAAGTCCATCCTTGAAGGCATTTCCTACTTTCTCACCAAGTCCAATGTATGCATGATTCACTGGATCATATGTAATTGGTTTAAGTTTCCTAGGATCAATCTGTCCATCAGTTAAAATACTCTCATCAGCATTTACATTCACAATCTCACCTACAAGAATGCCATCTCCAAAGCTCTTAACCTTGCATTCAAGTACCATTGGCAATTCATCAATAAGTGGTGCATTTACTAACTCACTTTTTGTAGCATGAAAGCCTGCTTTCTCAAATTTATTCGGAACCTTACTTGCCGATTCAACACCAACATAGTCGCTAGGAATAACCGTATCCTCGGTTGCAATGCTTACAGTAAATGCACCTGTAACTGCAAGGTTCTCTGTAGTCTTATGTTCTGACAAGCTAATTGAAATCTCCTGAGAATCTGTAACAATTCCCCATGCTGCATTCATAGCATTAGGTACACCGTTCTCATCATAAGTTCCAATAATCAGTACCGGCATTGGGTACATAAATGGTTTTGCTCCAAAATTAATTCTACTCATTTTCTATCTCCTCTTCTATATAATATAATCATTTACTTGATTCAGCATCAAGGCTTATCACTCTCCCCATTACAGGAATTTTTTTCTTAGTTTCAAAAAGTATATCTTAACTTTTATCGCTTTTTTTGCACATACTACAAAATTTCCTTTTCCTTCTTGCCATTGATTAAAATTGAATATGACCTTTCCCCCATTATTCTACAGCATGATACTTTTTCATTATATTCCCAATTACATACACTTTCAAGTACAATTACACTATAAAACGCACCTTCGAATATCGAAACTGTCATACTGCTACAAGCACTATAAAACAGACGACCTTCAAGGGTGCATTTCATTATAATCCCGCATTCCGGCAAAGGATATATGTATAAAAAAGATATGTTTAAGCTGTATTATATTTTCAATCATATCACATGAACAACGCTGCGCTTCCTAAAATTCCACTGTGTTCTTTTAACTCTGACAGGCGAATTGCTGTTTTTTGTCTCTCATTTACTTTTGCTATGATGTTTTCCTGTATATCTACAAGCCAGGGAGCAAAAGAATTGCTAACTCCTCCCCCAAGTACAATAACATCTGGGCAATATATATATACATATTGATTCAGACCTCTGCAAAGCATTTCAATATACCAGCGCACACAATTAACAGCCGTTTGAGATTCTTGTTCAGCCAACTGAAACATTTTTTGGTTGGATATATCTTTTCCTAGCATATGATGTATTTGCTTTTCAAGGGCAGAGCCCGAACAAGTAGACTCAAAGCAACCTGTTAAACCACAATAGCATGGAGGTTCATCAAGCCATTTGCAATCATGCTCATCGCGGACACGTATATGCCCTGCCAAATGAATGGTTGCCTCTTTATCAGTCAATTGGCCGTCAATACATAATCCAACACCAATGCCGGTACCAAATGTAAGCGTTAATACACGACTGAAACCGCGGCCTGCACCATATAATGCCTCCGCCTGACCAATTAATCTGGCATCATTATCGATTTTTGCATTTAGGTTCAAGGCTTCTTCTAACTTCTTTTTTAGTGGATATCCATATGGCATAAAATCCACAATGCCGATCAATCCATTCAAAGTGCCGTCGGAATAAACATAGCTTCCAATTGATATGCCAATACCCACAAGCTTTACAGCGTCCATTGAAAGCTTACTAAGCATATGGCACAGGCTCTTACGGATACTTTCATAAAATACTACTTCAAAATGACGCTCCGTAGGAAAAACTTCCGCAGCCATGACCTTACCGCTTTCCAGTTCAATGATTCCCATTTTAATGCGTGTTCCACCTATATCAAGGCCGACCGCATATCTTCCCATAATTACACACCAACCTTTATAAAATATATTTGCTTTGTCATAATGCGATAGTATATTTACCAAAAAAGGAGATATTCGAACCCAATACAAGTTGCCGTAAGAACTTTTATTTATCATTCATATCTATTAATTGCATCCACAAATCTACTAGCTGCCATATGAGGCCGTGTAATAGCATTTCCTACAACTACAGCATATGCACCCATATAAAGGCATTGGACCGCCTGTTCAGGAGTATTTATTTTGCCTTCCATGATTACTAAAGAATCTGTTCCCTTTACTGCTTTTATGATAGAAGAAAGCAGTTCCCAATCTGGGCCATAATTATGCGTTGTTTCCAATATGTCTTTCGGGTTATTGCCATATCCATAAAGTGTAGGAGCGATAAAATCCGCCCCATATTTTGCGGCAATTTTTGCATCTTCTGCATTGCTTACATCGGCAAAAATAAGTGCCTCTGGGATTTCTCTTTTTATCTCTCTAATGATTTCATAAGCTGGTTTTCCGTCATCTCGTATATGAGATGTAGCCTGCGCTGCAATAATCTTGGCACCTGTAGCGTAAAGCGCTTTGGCTGCTTCAATGGTTGGCGTCAGGTATACCTTTTTTTCACCTCTGCCAATTTTCCAGAGCCCAATCACAGGTAATGGAACTGCCCCTGCAATTGACTTAACATCATTTGGGGTGTTTGCCCTTATTGCCACGGCTCCAGCCCAAAATGCACATCTTGCCATCATTGTAGTAATGCCTTCCATGTAATGAGGTTCATCAGGCGTGGCTTGGCAAGATACAATCAAGCCTTCCTTTAATTGGTCAATAATTTTCTGCTTTTCATCCATTTTTATCTCTTTTCTATATAAAATATTTAAAGTATAAGCGTATTTTCGAAAAATCTGCAGATAACTGCTTTACTTTTTTATTTACTCCCCATAAGATAATGAAAATTAGCTATCTTTGATATGTTGGGGTTAATCCCCAAATCTTTAGATAAATAATACGCCACACACTGAAGCGGCAATATATATTCGAAGATTGAAAAATCATAATCATCAACAAAATTAACACTCAATGTTTTTTGATTTTTGCTTTTTCCAATATTACCAATAAGAAAACTATGTTCCGTATAAACAGATAAAAATTCTTCCAATTTTATAATTCTGTCTGTGTAATTTCCTTTTGACGCCAGATAAAATAAGAAAACATCTTTATCTATAGAATGATAAATACCATGCATGAATTCTTCCAGTTCGTAACCTTCAACCCCATATCGCACTGCCTCTTGGATTTTTAATCTTCCTTCAAGAACATTTGCATAGTTGGCTTCATAACCAACCAGGATAATTCTACGGCTTTTAATAAGCTCATCCCTGTTCCTGGCATACCATTCTTCAGATGATTTAATCACATTATGCTGATTATCAATTGTTTTATTCAATCGACTAATAATGTCGTTATATTCAGTGTTGGTAATTTTTCCTTGTTCTAATGCTAATTCAACGCCAAGAAGAATCAAAATCAATATCGTGGACTGATATCCTTTTGTCTTGGGACCGGCATATTCTATTCCGCATGACAACAAGATTGTCATATCCGCATGTTCACTCAATCTGAAGCCCTCATCATTTCCTGTAAGAGCAACCGTATAGCACCCCTTGCTTTTAGCATAATCGATGCCGTGAACTGTTGACAGACTTTCCCCTCCCTGTGAAATTCCAATTACGATCGTTTTTTCATTAACGGTTATTTTTGTATCTTTAAATGGTATCGGATAAGAGGCACATACCGGTATATTTAATATTTTTTCTAAAAATCCTTGTGCCGCATAACCTCCATGAAACGATGTCCCGGATCCAATAATTTGAATTCCTGTGATTTTTCTGTTTAAAAATTCAACTACAAATGGCTTTGTAATATTCTTGCGATCTTCTAATATTCGTTTCAACACAACAGGGGTCTCATAAATATATTCTAACATAGCTGTTTCAGAAATTTCTTCATCTAAAATCGGTGTACCTGGTATGTGCTCCTTGTGATTATCCATTAAAAATTCCCCCTATAATAAGTTCCTAAAATTCGCCTGCAATATTATACTTCCCCGCCAAAGGCGGGGAAGAGTTAACGACATTGTCGCCAAAGCCGTTCTGTATTCGCACATAACCGCATAATACAAAAAGGGCTATTATGCCGCCTTAACAGTTTCCGTTTCTAAAAGAGCTTTCTTTTTTCTGCTTTTTTTGATTGAAATAAGCAGTAAAATCCCGCCAATAATAGCGATTGATGACACACCAACCCCGTACTTGAATATCATGCTATAACCATCATTGCCGTATTTATCTAGCCAGTTACCAAACATGGCATATAAGAAAATATCTGGGAGATAGGCTATGATAGAAGCAACTCCAATGCATGATCCTGCGACTTTCCTATCCATCCCGGTTTCCTCAACCATTGAGAACATAATTTGGTAGCAACCACCTACCCCTAATGTGATTATACAGTCAATCGCAACTGCACTGGCAAATGGCAAATTACTCGTAGATACCAGTAACAGACATAAGACCGCAAGTACAATGACCATAACTCCAACAATTACCTTAATTGTTGAGCGCAAAAAGTCACTAACGGTTCCCGTAATCAAACCGAAAAATGCTGCGAAAGGTCCAGTTATAACATAGATTGCACCAGCACCAGCAACACTAATCTTCATTACATCGGTAAAATATGGTACAAAATAGGTAACAAGTGAGCTTAATGAATAGCAACAGAAAGCGATTATTGCTATCA
>JAQUYQ010000153.1 GCA_028691795.1 Herbinix sp. | reverse complement strand
GAACAGGCAGCCAGAGATATGAAACTGACAGCCCAGGATTTGCTGCAATTTGGAATCATCGATGGAATTATACCGGAACCAAAGGGCGGTGCACATAACGATTATGATCTGATTGCTGAGAATATCAAGAATGTGATAAAAGCAGATATACAAGAGTTATTACAGTTAGATACCGATGAGATGATGGAAAAGAGATATCAAAAGTTCCGAAAGATGTAAGTTGGCGGATTAATATATATATTATAATAAAAGCTCGTAGTGACAATTTTTATAGATTGTGTCAATATGGGCTTTCTTTTTATTCAAGTTGTGGTTGAAAAAAGCAACTTGAATGGCTACAATAGTGCTAATACAATATAACGAATACAGAGATAGGGACAAAAATAATGAAAATAAGTTTACCTCAGATAAGTGAGTTAAGGGATGCGGGACCAATCACAAATCAAATTATTGAATTACAGGCGCAGGAGTTAGCTGCAGTAAGATTATTATTTTCATCCGATATTCTTTCGTCTGAAGATTTATCTGGTATAGACTATAATTGCATAGAATTTGACAACTGTAGGTTTATAAATTGTAATTTTAATAAAGTTGGATTTACGAATGTGCGATTTAAGAACTGTGATCTATCCAACTGTTCCTTTGATAGTGGATATTTTAATCAAGTTGAATTCGTCGCCTGCAAAGGTATGGGGTGTAAATTTCAGAATGCAACCATAAAGCATGTACATTTTTCTGAATCAAATTTTACCTATGCTAATTTTGAGCATTCAAAATTACAGAAGGTGGTTCTATCATCTTCTGATTTCAGCAATGCTTGCTTAGTGGAAAGTATTCTAAAGGAATTAGAGTTAAAAGATGCAACATTAAATAATTGTGACTTCTTTAAGACTCCGTTGAAGGGGATTGATTTTACTGATAGCCGAATTGATGGTATAATAATTTCAGATTCACACATTGAATTGCTTGGTGCGATTGTGGATACCTATCAGGCAGCTGCGTTGGCTCGCTTTTTAGGGGTAGAAATTAAATAGAATATAGGGTAAAGAATATTTGAAGGAGCAGTTACCATGAACTGCTCCTTCTAAAGTTTAATATAGTTAATCCTACTTCTTAATCTGCACAATACTCGAGGTATACGTACCGCTGGTACTATCTATATAATCCCGGTATTCTTCATAATTGATATAGTATTGTTGTCCCCAGGAGGATATGCAGAGCATAATCCGTCCTGCAACTGCATCTTTAATTATCCCGGTAACTGTAACATAATGGCTGTTAACCGTTTGGACTGAAACTTTATAGTAATACGGTTTCTTTATTTCGGAAGGATTATTAACAACGAAAGGAGCTTTATTGTTCGAAGGTTGTTTAACAACAGAAGACTCTTTATTCTCGGAAGGCTGTTCATATTCAGAAGTTTCAAAAGGCTCTATCACTTTAGAAATTTCTTCGTTTTCCATGGGCGCCAAGTCACTTTCTTGATAATTGATCTCCCTGATTTTATAGAATGGAATACCTTTTTTACCCCATAGGTTAGGAGTGTTCGGCCCGATCGACAGTATGACAGGGATATCCTGCAGTAGCATTTCTTCCATAATATCTAGCATATCATAATATGTTAACTTAAGCTTCCAAAATGCTTGAAATTCAAAACCGTAGGAATTAGCATATGTATTTATCGCGGAGGCTATCTTTGGGCCAAGTACAGCGATAATACGCAGTGTTTTTGTATATTGGTCATTGATGGTGCGCACATATGGATCATAATTATCATAATTGACCTGATTACTACCACGAAAAGCAATTTCAGTTGCAGGGCTTTTCAAGGCATCCTTTTGCTGTGCGAGATAAAGGAACAGGTCTGCGGTGGCGATGGTTCCACAACCATAGTTATGAATAATATAGTCCTTACTGTACCAGTGATCAGCAGGAAACCACATCTGGCTGCCACCGTAAAAAGTATCGGAATCTTTAATTACCGGAACATAATTTGGATTAGTTAATTCGATAGCTGAGTAGTTCTTTGATAACACGTTAGATTCTCCTCTATTTATGTTCTCATATCTATTTTATTCATGATAGCTTTTCTTGGTACCAATAAAAAAGGAACCGATAGCGATGAACTCTTTATAAAAGTTCATCGCTATCGGTTCCTTTGTATTAAAATGAATTAACCTATTCTTCTTCTGTCTCTTCCTCTTCCGCATTGAATTGACTAATTTGTCTCTTCCTTGCCATCTCATCACTTTCAAGATATTCATCATAGGAAGTAATCTTATCAATCAGTTGTCCTTCGAAGATTTCCATAATTCTGTTTGCTGTAGTTTGTATAAACTGATGGTCAGGAGAGGTAAATAATGCAACACCCGGGAATTTAATCAGACCATTATTTAATGCGGTAATAGATTCCATATCCAAATGGTTTGTAGGCTCGTCAAGAATAAGTACATTTGCGCCTGCGATCATCATCTTGGAAAGCATGACACGGACTCTTTCACCACCGGAGAGAACATTAACTTTCTTGGAACCTTCTTCACCGGCAAATAACATTCTTCCCATGAAACCACGTACATAAGTAACATCCTTTTCCGGGGAGAAGGGCATTAAGAAATCTACAATTGTTTCGTCACCCGCAAAAAGTTTGGTATTATCTTTTGGGAAATAGGAGACATTCGTGGTAATACCCCATTTGTAGCTACCTTCATCCGGTTCTAACTCACCAGATAAAATCTTAAAAAGGACAGTAGTAGCGGCAGTATTCGGGCCGACAAAGGCAATCTTGTCTTCCTTACCTACAATAAATGAAATTTTATCCAATACTTTGACACCATCAATGGTCTTGGATAGATTTTCAACGGTTAATACCTCATTACCAATTTCTCTGCTTGGTCTGAAATCGATATAGGGATACTTTCTACTGGAAGGTCTAATATCATCGAGTTCTATTTTTTCAAGTGCTTTCTTTCTTGAGGTAGCCTGTTTTGATTTCGAAGCATTGGCAGAGAAACGTTGGATAAAATCCTGCAGTTCCTTGATCTTTTCTTCCTTTTTCTTATTGGCTTCCTTCATCTGTTTAACCATCAGCTGGCTTGATTCATACCAGAAGTCATAGTTACCTGAGTAAAGCTGTATTTTTGCATAATCAATGTCAGCAATATGAGTACATACCTTATTTAAGAAGTAACGGTCATGGGAAACCACGATTACGGTATTTTCAAAGTTAATTAAAAATTCCTCCAGCCAGCGGATCGCTTCTAGATCCAAATGGTTGGTAGGCTCATCGAGTAAAAGAATATCAGGATTACCAAAGAGTGCTTGAGCAAGTAATACTTTAACCTTATCACCGCCATTTAATTCGCTCATTTTCTTATAATGAAGCTCGGTTTCAATTCCCAAACCATTTAAGAGAGAGGCAGCATTTGACTCGGCTTCCCAGCCATCCATTGATGCGAATTCACCCTCAAGCTCACTTGCACGGATACCGTCTTCTTCAGTAAAATCTTCTTTTGCATAAATTACGTCTTTTTCTTTCATTATTTCATAAAGACGTTTATTGCCCATAATTACGGTTTCTAATACCTCAAAAGCATCATATTTAAAATGGTCCTGCTGCAAGAATGATAATCTCTGGCCTGGTGTGATAATTACATCACCCTTGCTGGGCTCTAATTGTCCATTTAATATTTTTAGAAAGGTGGATTTACCTGCACCGTTTGCACCAATTAATCCATAGCAGTTGCCTTCCGTAAACTTTATGTTTACTTCTTCAAACAACGCTCGCTTTCCTAATCTTAATGTTATATTACTAGCTTGAATCATGTATAACCTCCTGAATACTTACAAATTATTAACAATCACCATTTTCTATTGTATCGTATATTCTTGATTTTGCAAGTGATTTTTGCTTTATCATTATGGAAACTTCGCAATTTAGAAGCTTAAAATTACGTTTTATTATTTATAAAGAGTAAATTAATGGAGATGATGTTTGAATTAATTAGCAAAAGATGCTATAATTTACCATGTGCTTAATAAGGTAACACAAAACACAAGAAATGAGAGAATTAATGATTCAAAATATCAATTGAATAGTTAGATTTAGATATTATATAACTAGGGACTTTATTGATTAAGTTTTAAGATTTTCTTCGCTTAAAAAATAGTCAGCCTTGTGGCTGACTATTTCAATTACAATATATTGCTTTACTTTATTAACGCTATTTCATCCAAACGGTCCATAATGGGAAGGTGTTGAGTACAGAGAGTCTCGCACTGTCCGCACTTGATGCATTCTGCAGCTTTGGCAGCAGGAATATCCCAATGACCTTTCAATCGATTTTCAATGCTTTTACCAAGGATTTTTTGGTTATAGGCATCCATGAATTTCGGAATATCAATTTCCTGAGGGCAGTATTTGCAGTAAGCGCAGCCGGTACATAGATTATTCAAGGTAATTCCTTTGCTTTCATACTCGTTGTAAATGTCAGCTGCTGGCTTTTCAACCAGATTTTCTACAGACTTTATAGCATCATCAACATGCCCCTTTGTTGTGAAACCGCATAAAGCAACCGTAATTTCCTTATGGGAAGCCACAAAGCGAAGTGCCGCCTGAGGAACGGTTAAGCTCGTTCCTTCCGTAAGATAATTAAATACCTTCGGATTATTCGGAATTAATCCTCCGCCTAACGGGTTCATTACTACAATACCCATGCCTTTTTTGTGAGCTGCGCTGATACCTGACTGGCGGAAACGGTAATTGAGTGCATTATATCCGATCAGCATGCCCTGAAAGGCATCCTTATTAATAACCTCTTCAAGTTGATTTCCTTGCATATGGGAGGAAAATGTTATATTACGGATTAAGCCCTCTGTTTTAGCTTTCTCAAAAGAACTGTACATCAGGTCGTACTGTTTCTCGAAGGATCCCAAATCCAGTAAGCACCAGAGATAATAAAAGTCAAGATAATCCACTTTTAATCGGGATAAGGAAGTCTCAAGCCTCTGACGAAAGGCATCCGGTGAAAATTTATCATCGTAGGTGCCCAGATTAACTTTGGAAGAAATGTAATAACTGTCTCTTGGAAGTTGGGAAAGAGCCAGTCCCGTAATCTCTTCGCTTTTATCATCGCTATAGAAAGGAGCGGAGTCAAAGAAATTAATACCCTTTTCATGAGCGTATAATACGACCTCAGCACACTTTGCAAAATTACCAGCTTTCACATCCGTGTCGTTATATCTCATTGTTCCCATACCAATTGCGGAAACCTTCATATCAGTATCCCCATATTGTTTATAATACATAGTAATCCCTCCATCTCCTGCTAATTTTATAAATATTTTAATGCATTTTATTTTCGGTTGGTTTATAGTTGATATTATACCATCTACGTGTGTAATCTCAACGATTGGATTATACCATTTTTTTACGTTAAAATCAAATTAGTTTTGACCTGCAGCTGACAGAATATCAATTGTAAATTACTTTAAGACTACGATTTGGTAAATTTAGAACTTCATATTAATTTAGACAGGAGTATTAAATGTGAAAATAAAAGCTAAGGTATTTTTAACTGCGTTAATTAGTCTTACGATAGGTGTAGTTTGTTCTGTTATCCTTACTTCACAAATA
>JAQUYQ010000152.1 GCA_028691795.1 Herbinix sp. | reverse complement strand
AGGTTATACAACCTCGACTATAGGATGTGAATAAATAGCTTAAAATAAAGGGTTGGTGTGGAAAAAATCTTTAAGGTTGAATTTTTAAGAATTGAGGAGATCTAAAAAGATTTACCTGTCAGACCTGGGGTATAAACTTATATATTGCCAGATTGTGGAATATATTGTAATATGTTAACTAGGTATCTTTGATTTAATAATATCGTTTAATCAGATAATTAGAGGTATGACATATGATAACAATAGATCAAGAATTAATTAAGCCATTTAATAAGTCTTGTAAAAATTTAAAAAACGAATCAGAAAGACTCAAATACATAGAAAATAAATATGATACTGAAAAGTTTATGTATCATAGGGTTTTCTTACATAGCGGTCAGATTTGTAATCTACATTCATCTTCTGTAACCAAATTGATAAAATTTATTATATCCTCAAAGATTGATAATACAGGAATAATTGAAGAGGATTTTGAATTTTACAGTATCTTCTACAGAAAAGAAAAGAATATGTTAAAAAGGTTAAGTCTCATATAGACAATAATAATTGATGTAATGAACTTTATCAACTTGAGAGTCGTTAATATTCCTTAAGAACTTTTATCAATGATACGATGATGGAATCTTACAAACCGAAAAAAATAAAAGATTTTATTGTTGATGAAGTGAATATTGGCACAATATATTTTTGTATGAATATTCCCCCTTATTGGCCATTTTTAGAAACATATCGAGATCTTAATTTCAATTATCTTACCAACAAAGAAATCGCTGTAGATGAGGGTCTTGATTTAGCTAAAAAGTCCGATTGTATAAAAACTACACACAATAATAAAGCAATGCACTTTGATTATGCAAAAGGCTACAGGTGGATGCTAGAGCGTGAAATTTACCAAGCATATAAATTAATATCACCCATGTAGTTAGTCGGGAAGAAAAATAATGCGAGCCATCTGGTAATCAATTGTATTTACAATCATAAAACGAGTATCCACAGCACCAACATAGTTGTAATAGTGATTTTTTCTTTGATGCATTATACGGAATGCTTATTGCAAAAGCCTTTATAGTTTGCAGATACTATGGCCAACAAAACAGCAAATATAGAAACAATTACATTAACAGACAACATTGTGGCCATACCACTGAATTCCAGTACCCATCCGCCTATAAGGCTACCTAATACTGTTCCTGCGGCAAACATACTGGTCATATAAGCTTGGCCGGTAATTTGATCTTCTTCCGCAATGCGCTCCGAAGTATAATATACAGAGGCAGAAGCAAATATTGCAAAACTACACATTTGTGTAAACTGCGTTAAATAAATCATGGGAATGTTTCCTGACACAGCATAAAGTATCGCTTTAAGCGCATAACCAATGGCAGCGATCAGCATTAAACTGGTAGGGCGAAAATGTTTGATCAGTTTAGAGAAACTAAATAGTATGGGTACTTCTACCGCAGCCTGAATAGCCAAGGCAATACCAAGCTGACTACTGTTTCCACCAAGGGACTGAATGATCTGCAGCAGATAGGTGTTTACAATGTTTTGAGAAGTAAGCATCAAAAAGGATGCCAGCAACATTAGTGTGAATGCGGGGTATCGGAGAAGAAAACCTTTTTGTATTGCCTTTTCTTTCGGTACCTTTGTGACAACTTTAATTGTACAAGGCATTCGTGATATTGCGATAATGAATGCACCGGATATCATAATCCCCGCAAATGGAACAACTTCAAAACTGAGACACTCAGCAAGCACTCCGATGAGCAATGCTATCAAAGCATATAGGCCAGACCCTATGCCCCTGGCTACTCCAAAATTGATATTTTCACCTGCCTGACTGTAATAGAAATGAGCACTGTTGACAAATGGCATAATAACATTGGCTAACAGCATCAACATACCGATAAACACTGCACCTGTCCATGCTCCAGGTATCAACGGCATAATAACACAAAGCACAAGAAAAGGCACTGACAACATCAGTACCATGCTTCGCCATGTGAGACGATTGCTTCGATCGCAAAGGCCACCCAGTATAGGCTGTAATAATGCTGCCAATATACCAAATAAGGCGGTAGCTGTACCAATACCTGCGGTGCCTAGACCACGTCCTTGAAGATACAGTGAGATGAAGCCTGAACCTACGCAATATAGCATCCAAAATAAACCTTGCAGAACTTTATATCGGTTGTTAATAGACATATTCATAATTGTGAACCTCGAAAAACTTGAAGTTATCATACTATAGCCAGTACATCTTCAATAGAATTAAATATCATTTTTGCTTCATCGCAAACTACACCTGCACTGTTCCATGTCACTAACCCTGACACAATTCCCGCATTATTTGCGCATTGTATATCACTTGGCATATCGCCTATATAGATGCATTCATTTTTATTGGCACCCACTAACTCCATATATTTGTTCAATGGCTCTGGCTTCGGCTTATGCCTGGTAGTATCTTCTTCTAAGATTACCTCATCAAATATCGTTTCGAACTCAAATCCGGAGAAGAAGTCAGCATACTCCTTCCTACTCCGCGATGAGACAGCCCCTACAGAGCATCCTTTTTCTTTCAGAAGCAGAAGCAATTCCTTAGCCCCTTTAAAATAGCCTGCTTCTTTCGCATACTGCGCGTAGTTAACCTGCCATTTTTTTGTGTAATCGCTATCAACATTAGCACCTAATCTCTTTAATCCTATTTCTGTAGTTACACCCAAAACGCATTTAATATCGTCAATCGAATAAATGTATCCATATTCTTTAAGAGTTTTTTGCCATGTTTTTAAAACGGCCTGTTCCGTATCAATTAAGGTTCCATCTAAGTCAAAAATAAAATATTTCAATGCCATATTCTCAAATATCCTTTCATGCTTATGTTTTTATAATTATAACGCATAACTTTGCTTGATTCTTTCTTATATGCGCCGTAAAATATAATAATAACGACAATATGTAAGGAGTAACGTATGCTATCAACAGTCTATAGTATTCCTCTAAATGAACATAAAGAAGAAAATATCGAGCGAGGTACTGCTTTCTTTCCATGTTCCGTATATACCGGTGATGTTCATCAATTTGTCACAAAAAGTCTGCCACCTCACTGGCACCGTGAAATGGAAATGTTTGTTCTGGACGAAGGAATGGTCCGCATCACAACAGTGAATGGAGATTTTGAACTGCATCCAGGCGATGGTTACTTTGTGAATTCCAATATTCTTCATGGAATCTATGCCTTGACTGAAATGCCATGCCGTTTTCATTCCATTGTATTTGATCCAGCCATTATTGCTGGTGCACCCGGCAGTGCTTTTGATCTGCTGTACATCCGGCCTTTTATAGAACATGCTTCTCCCATATGGTCCCTCTATCAAGACTGTAGTGATTCCTTCTTAGATATCTTTTTATCATTTGAAAATGCCTACCATGCTTGTGTCATGGAACAGGAAGGTTATGAATTTATTGTGAGAGAATCTTTATCACGCATCATTATTGCATTAAAAAACAAACATAATCAATTACAGACACCGCACACTTCACAGCAGGAATTGAGGATAAAAGATATGCTCACATGGATCGATATGCACTATGCAGATTCCGTTACGGTAACACAACTCGCAGCTTCTGCCGGAATAAGTGTAAGAGAATGTCAACGCTCGTTTTCTGCCACTTTACATACTACTCCAATGAATTACTTAATGAATTATCGAATTGCAGCTGCTGCTGAACTGCTTCGCACTACTGATCTGCCAATCACAGAAATTGCCATTCGCTGTGGGTTTGAAAGCCCTAGCTATTTCACAAAACAATTCAAATCCATCATTGGTAAGAGTCCCAGGCAATATCGTTTTTAGTAAAAAGTGCAAATCAAACATTTCTCCATTGTCTGTTCCGCTATACCATCTATAACCCACCCATTACCACTATGTTTTAGCTTTAACTGAAGAAAGACAGAGGTGTGGCACGCCTCTGTCATCTAACCCCAGAAAGAAATCCGTTAAGGGCTCCGGTCCTAACGATGATTCACGCTTTTGCTATTCATCTCACGTTACCCAATTCGGCTTATATTTTACTCTCTTTCGTTTTCATTCCACTGGTGGATTCAAAAGAAGGCCCGGTATCCCGGCCGACATCCGTGTGGAAACAAATTCTTTTCCATCCCATGAGAGTACATTCTCGACATACCCCAATGTATCACTGTTTATAGGTCCAATGATCCGTTGATATGCCAATAGCTCATAGGCATTTACTTCTTCGTTCTGAATAAGTGGCATTAACGCATTGATCGCCAGAACATCCCCTTGAATCGGCATGATTAACATACCAAATTCATCATAATATTGTGATATATATTCATTGCCTTTATAGCTTACGTCCAATACAAATAGTTTATCATGATTCATATTGTGTACCACTACCCTATAAAGATCAATGTAATCCACCTTATACTGATACAGGGCATTATATTGATTAAAGTTAAAGATCTCTTTAGGTGTATTATTAATATAAGTATAGATATAAAAATAGCCATAACCACCGCTACCCCCTGAATCTATGCTTAATTTAATATCATCCACACTATCTGCTGTAAAATCACCGAGAAATAATCTCGGATTATATCCGGCATTAAAATCTGAAGTTAAAAATGGAACTACCAAAGGCAGTTCCTGCTTCCTGTGATCCGTTTAAATGAATGGAATATGTATACTAATGGGTTAACATACCTCCATGTCATATTTTTTATATATAGTATCACATTTTTTCTATTGCATCAATGATATTATTCACATTTTTCCTTCTGTTTTTATTATATTATTCACATTTTTCAAATTGTTATACTTTTAAAATCAAACTGTGACTAACATCAATTAAATAAAGGAAAAACGATCTATAAAACAAGTTTAGGTCTGTACACTTACTAGTACAGACCTAAACTTTTTTGAGGGTGTCAGGTACCCCTGAACTATTTTGCATTGTCTGCAAATTGTGTAGCAAGCTTTAATGCCCAAAGTATGCTATCTTCTTTTGCTATCCCCTTCCCAGCGATATCGAACGCTGTTCCATGATCAACAGAAGTACGAATAATTGGCAGCCCTAATGTTACATTGACTCCGCTATCAAAAGCAATCATCTTCATTGGAATATGTCCTTGATCATGATACATTGCAACGACAATATCATATACTCCATTAGATGCTTTCAGGAAAACGGTATCCGGAGGTACCGGTCCCTGAACATTCAGCCCTTCTTTTTGCGCTTCTTCTACTGCCGGAACGATTTCCTCCAAATCCAGCATTCCGAACAAACCGCCTTCTCCACAATGTGGGTTCAGGCCGGCGACTGCTATTCGAGGGTTTTCCTTCCCAAGATCTTTCATTGCTTTAGCCGCAAGATGAATACATTCTAAAACCCGTTCTTTTGTCACACGCCTACATGCCTCTTCCAGCGAGACATGTGTCGAAGCATGGACAACCGACATGCGTTCACTCCAGAGCATCATTGTATACTGACTGGTATTTGTCAGTGTCGCAAAAATCTCAGAATGTCCGTCAAACACATGTCCAGCGTCATGAAGAGCGGCTTTATTAAGTGGCGCAGTTACAATCGGTCCGATCCTTCCTTCCATTGCAAGCCTGAT
>JAQUYQ010000151.1 GCA_028691795.1 Herbinix sp. | reverse complement strand
AGACCCAAAGCATGGGCAACTTCATCCACCTTACTGTCTATGATATAAAAATCGTGCATGGACAGTAATTCCTGAATGCTTCCCATTTCATCTATCATATCCTGCAGGGCATCACCTTCAGCTTCTCCCATTGCATCACAAAGTTGATTCATTTTTTCCTCTAAATCAAATAAATAAGAAAATGCTGACTGGAGAACACTGCGAAGTGTCATTCCTTTTTCTAATATAGCATGCTGGTCAAGATAGCCTACATGTACGTGCTTCGACCATTCAACCTTACCCTCGTCAGGCATTAATTTTCCTGTAACTATATTCATGAAGGTTGATTTTCCTTCTCCGTTAGCGCCAATCAGGCCGATATGCTCCCCTTTTAATAAACGGAAGGATACATCGTGAAAAATAGCACGATCCCCAAAACCATGGCTGAGGTTTGTAACGTTTAATATACTCATAATTTCCTCCAGGATGCCTCGTTGCGGCATCGAAATAAATATCCGAAAAACACGGTGTTTAAAACAAAGCATTACGAGTTATCATTTTACACTATATTTTGATAAATTTCCAGAGAAACATTATTACAATAATGAAAAATAACCTGCTTTTATGCACATTTTTATTCCATTGTCAGCTTATTTATTACCATAATTTACTTAAAAGAGTTTAAATTGTACATACATTTAAGAATATAATAATTAGGTAATAAGACCCATTTGAGTCGTAAAAAAGATTATAATGCTGCAGAATAAAATAAATATTAGAAATAAATTACAAAATATGGCTGAAATATTTGAATGAATTGTCGCTATATTCACAAAACCAACAGACAATTATAAAAACACATTGCATTTTAACTATATCATAGTATAATTAAATCAGATAAGTGAATCAGTAAAGTGAGTCAGGAGAGAATTGCATGGAGTTCTACAATAAGAAGAGACTAGGAGATATCCTAATCAGCGCTGGTATTATTAAAGAAGAACAATTATTGCAAGCGTTAAAAAGACAGAAAGAAAAGGGACAAAAGCTTGGAGAAACGCTTATTGATTTAGGCTTTACAAATGAAATGGAGATAGCGAATGCCTTACATAGTCAGCTGAACTGTGATCTCGTAATTCTATCGGAACGACGGATCGAGGCTGATATTATAAAACTAGTTGGAGAAGAAATATTACGTAAGCATTTGGCAATACCATTTGAATATAAAAAAGGATATGCCAATATTTTGCGCGTAGCTATGGCAAACCCTTTGGATTTAATTGCAATTGATGATATAGCAATTGTTACAAATTTACAGATAGAACCGGCTGTTTCAACTCCACAGGATATTGCGGCAGCGATTGATCGATATTATGGAAATATTGAAGCGTTAAAGGTTGCAGAACGTTATACTCAGGAACGCGATAATCTGATAAAAACAGATCAGCTGCAGGAAGGCGTTACCGAGGATGTAGAAAATGCTCCTATTGTTGTACTTGTTCGTTCTATCATTGAGCAGGGTATTCGATTACGTGCCAGTGATATTCATGTTGAGCCATTAGAAAATGAGCTTCGCGTCAGGTATCGTATCGACGGAGTTTTAAATAAAGGAAGAAGATATAATTCCACCTTGATTCCGGCAATTGTAGCAAGAATTAAAATTATTGGCGGAATGGATATTTCAGAGAAGAGAAGACCACAGGACGGACGTATTACCATCACAGTAGCACGTGTAGATTATGATATCCGTACCTCAATTCTCCCTACAGTTTATGGTGAGAAGGTGGTACTTCGTATTGCTACAAAGAGTGGATATACCAGAGATAAGAGAGAATTAGGATTAACAGAAGATGAACTGGTACGATTTGACCGAATTATATCGAATCCACATGGAATTATTCTAATTACCGGACCGACTGGAAGTGGTAAATCTACTACGTTATACAGTATTCTTACTTCTCTCAACAGAGATGGTGTTAATATTGTAACCATTGAGGATCCGGTGGAAGCTCATATTGATGGAGTAAACCAGGTACAGGTAAATGAAAAGGCGAACTTGACCTTTGCAAGTGCCTTACGTTCTATTTTAAGGCAGGATCCGGATATTATTATGATTGGTGAGGTTAGAGATAACGAGACAGCGGGTATTGCTGTAAAAGCTTCTATTACTGGACATCTTGTAGCCAGTACGCTTCATACCAACTCGGCAGCAGGCTCTGTCACACGTATGATAGACATGGGAGTGGAACCATATCTTTTATCCGAGGCAATGGTAGGGGTAATTGCCCAACGCCTTGTCAGAAAATTATGCCCGCATTGCAAAAGAAGAAAAGAAGCAACAGAAATGGAAAAGCAGATTATTGGAGTACCTTCTGCTCATTCAATTCAAATTTATGAAGCCTGTGGTTGTGTAAAATGTGATGATACCGGTTATAACGGTCGTATCGGTATTTATGAGATATTACCAACCTCAATGCGAATCAGAGAAGCAATAAGAATAAAAAAGTCGGTCGATGAAATTGAAGCAATAGCCCAAGCAGAAGGGATGAAGCCTTTACGAGCTCGTGCCGTTGAACTAATCCATAAGGGTATCACTTCAATAGAGGAACTTTTAAGAATATCTGTGGAGGAAGAAAATTAATATAATTTTATAACTTATAATCTGAAGGTGGTAAAATAAATTGACGATAAATGATTTGTTGATTGAAGCCGGGAAACGGAGGGCTTCAGATTTACATATTACGGTGGGTCTTTCACCAAAATGCAGAATTAACGGTGATTTGGTTGATATGGGATATAGTCCGTTATCTGCTGTGGATACCGAAGCACTTGCAATGCCAATGGTACCATCCTGGCTAAAGGACAAGCTTCTTACGAACGGAGAAGCAGATTTTGCCTACGCAATTCAAGGTGTGGGAAGATATCGTGTTAATATTTTTAAGCAAAGAGGAACCTACGCACTGGTTATTCGAATAATTAACACGGTGATACCGTCACCGCAACAACTGGGATTACCAACAACTGTTGTTGATTTGACAAAAAAAAAGAGAGGACTGGTACTGGTTACAGGTCCAACCGGAAGCGGTAAATCAACTACCTTGGCATCTTTGATTAATATCATCAATGAGAATACAAGACGGCATATTGTTACGCTTGAGGATCCAATCGAATATTTACATAAGCACAAGCAATCGATTGTTAATCAGAGAGAAATCGGTATCGATACACTTTCATTTGCCAACGCCCTTAGAGTCGTTCTTCGAGAAGATCCGGATGTAATACTGGTAGGCGAAATGAGAGATTTTGAAACAATTGAAATAGCGATTACAGCAGCGGAGACAGGACACTTAGTATTATCCACGCTGCATACGATTGGAGCAGCAGCTACGATAGACCGTATGATAGATGTATTCCCGCCGCATCAGCAACAACAAATAAGGATTCAGCTGGGAGCAGTTCTGGAAGCGGTAATTTCTCAGCAGCTGATACCGACCAAGGAAGGCAATGGCAGAGTTGCATCCTTTGAGATTATGCATTCCACACCGGCAATCCGTAATTTGATCAGGGAAGGAAAATCGCATCAATTAACCTCCTTTATTCAGACGAACAAAAGTCTTGGCATGCAAACGATGGATGATTCTATCTATAACTTATATTTTCAAGGTAAAATTAGTGCAGACCAGGCAATTGAATTTGCGCAGGATTTGGGTACGATGGAGCGAAAACTGTATTAGTTAGAACTCAAATATTTAATTTGGGTGTCATAAAACGTATTTGCAGTTTGAGATAAATTTAAGTGAAAATATATTAAAATAAAAATATATACAAAGGATGTGATTAATTGGCCGGTTACGTATATGTAGCAGTTGATATAAATGGCAAAGAAAAGAGAGGAAAGATGGAAGCACCCAATGAAGATCGGGTATTTCATTTATTAAAAACAGATGGTTTATTTCCAATTGATATACGAGAGCAGAATATATTTAACCGGGATATCAATATATCTTTTAATGCAGGGATTAAAGCCAGAGATTACAGCGTTTTTTCTAGACAATTTGTCAGCATTCTATCAGCGGGTGTTCCAATTATTAAGGCTTTGGAAATGACTGTTGAACAGACGGAGAACAAGCAGCTAAAAAAAGGGTTGCTGGAGTCTAAAATCTTAGTAGAGAAAGGGGAAAAACTGGCGGATGCAATGCGAAACCAGGGAAAAACCTTCCCTCCTATTCTGATTAACATGGTGGAAGCAGGGGAAGCCTCAGGTAGTCTGGAGATTGCATTAGAGCGAATGGCCCTTCATTTTGAGAAAGATGCAAAGATTAAATCATTAATGAAAAAAGCAATGATTTACCCGGTAGCGGTTGGATTTGTTTCTCTTGCAGTAGTTATTCTTATGTTAATTGTAGTCATTCCGGCCTTTATGAAAATGTTTGAGGATATGGATATGAAGATGCCGGCAATAACCTTGACTGCAAAAGCGATGAGTGATTTCCTGTTGCAAAAGTGGTATATCGTTCTCGGGATCATTATTTTGATTATGATAATCGTATCTGCAATTAAGAATTCCACTCAGGGTAAAGTGTTTTTTGCAAAGGTATCCTTAAAACTTCCGCTCTTTGGTAAGCTTATTATTAAAAGCGCCTGTTCCAGATTTGCCAGAACCTTAAGTACATTAATTGCGGCGGGAATTCCGCTGATTGATGCAATTGACATCACTGCACGTACGATGGACAACCTGATCATTAAGAAGTTATTATATGATGCGAAGGAGGAGGTTGCAAGAGGGGTGCCTCTATCCGTACCGCTAGAGGCGTCCGGAATTTTCCCGCCGATGGTTTATCACATGACCAAAATCGGTGAGGAAACCGGTAATATGGAAGAAATGCTAACGAAGATTGCTGATTATTATGATGAAGAGGTTGAAATTACCTCCCAAAGCTTAACAGCAGCGATGGAGCCGTTGATTATAGTAGTACTTGCATTAGTAGTCGGACTTTTGATTATGGCAATCATGCAGCCGATGTTCGCTATGTATGACCAGCTGGATACGTTGGCTCAGTAAGAGGTTTGTAATAGGTGAACGGTTAAAGTGTTATTATATAGAAAATGCTGTATAATAATGGGATTTCACTACGAAATTCCGCTGATTTTGAAACGAAACGGTTGCATGACATATTCGATTAAAACATTAAGGGGTTGCAAAACCGTTTTGAAAATAAAATATAAAATACAAGAGGAGTACAAAAATGAAGAAGAGATTGAATAACAAGGGATTTTCACTCGTTGAGTTAATTGTAGTTATGGCTATTATGGCCATATTGGCAGTTACCTTGGCACCAAGATTAACGCATTATGTAGACAAAGCAAGACAGGCAAGCGATGAGGATGCAGCAAACACAATATATAATACAACAAGATTAACATTGGCTGACGATAATTTATTTAGTGCATTTACAACTAATGCTACCAAAATTGCTACAACAAGTTCTGATGCAACCACTGCTTTCTATCTTGTAAGTTTAGAGTCTATTTATAATGTAAGTACCGCAAATAAATGGACAGTAAATTCAACTAATGCTTCTGCAAATACTTTTTATAGTGAAGTATCAGATGATGTTGGGGTCGAATTAATGGTTTCAATTCGCCAATTTTTTAGCACCTTGAAAATTTCACACATTTTTTTGCAGAAACATGATTGAAGTGAGTTAAATGGAAAACATTCTTAAAGATTCTCT
>JAQUYQ010000023.1:23342-27692 GCA_028691795.1 Herbinix sp. | reverse complement strand
TTTTATTCCTGTTTAATACAATATCCATTTCCTTTCTTACAATTGCATCGGGTAATTTGTTTTTAATACTGGTTTCCTGCGTTGCCTTTGCATACGGTGGTTTCATGGGAATGTACCCTACAATCAGCGCAGATTATTTTGGTGTGAAGAATGCAGGCATGAATTATGGAGTTGTCATGCTTGGATACGCCATCAGCTCGATTGGGTGTCCTTACTTAGTTCGAGCAGTACATACAATGCCGATGGGAACTGCGTTTTCCTTTGTCATTGCAGCGGCAGCAAATATTATTGGATTTTTACTGATGCTGGGGTTGAAAAAACCGGAGTAGAAGAGCTTATTAGGGCATGAGTAAAATAATTAATTCGAGAAAAAGATGTAAAGAATTCTGAGGGAGTTCTTTACATCTTTTTTGTTGGTACTAAAAAATTGAACGTAGCAGGCTTTTGTGTTCACGGATATACCATAAAATGTAACAATTACCACGATAATCCTGTACTATAGAATTTTATATTTATTGATATAAAACAATTGTTATGATATATTTATATTAAATAAAAGTTATACAAAATTCATTAAAAATACATAAATAGAATAGAATTAAATGATAATAGCAAATCCATTGAAAGATGGGGGCGCAAAGCCATGAGTCTAAAGCATTTGATTGCCATGATTGTCAGGTTGCCAGTTAATTGTTACATATTGCTTGGTAGGCAACATTTTTTAGCCTGCTTTTTTTTTACTGTTTTTTTATATAGTAGGCGAAATTATTATAAAATTTTCTCAAAAACTAGGTAAATTATGAAGGTTAAATCTAAAGAAAGGATATTAAAGAATGCTCTTTAAATGGAGATAGGAGTAGAGATTTATTAATTGTACAGTATTAAGAAGGAAGATAAAAGGTTGAAAGAAAATCATATCAACATTACTTATTCATGACAATAGAAAGTTCGCGAATCGTGCTTTCTAAGTTTGGGCCTATTCAATTTTTGAGTGGGTCATCAAAAATTGAAAGGCTTGGGAATAAAAATGACAGAAGTAAAGGATTATGTGAAGAATATGGAGGAAGTGGATACTCAAAAAGATAGATATTTATCATTTACGCTTGACAAAGAAGCCTACGGAATTGAAATCAGGTATGTGACGGAGATAATAGGCATTCAAATAATTACGGAGATACCGGAAATGCCCAATTATGTAAAAGGGATCATTAACTTAAGGGGAAAGATTATTCCTGTAATGGATGTAAGACTTCGCTTTAAAAAAGAAATAAGAAAATATAATGACAGAACCTGTGTAATTGTAATTAATATCAAGAACATTGCTATAGGTCTTATTGTAGATAGTGTTGCGGAGGTTTTATCTATTCCAGAGCAGAATATTACCCAGCCACCACTGATAAACATAGGTTATAATAACAAATACATAAAGAATATAGGGAAAGTTGGAGGCGATGTTATTCTTTTACTTGATTGTGACAACTTTCTGAAAGAGGATGATGTAGAAATATTATCCAATGTAATTGATGAAATATAATTATATTAAACTATACGACTAACATTATAAAACCGAAAGTAGAGGAACTGTATAATGAAATTAACAATAAAGACAAGACTGATTTTGGGATTTGGGATTTTAATAGCAATATTAATTTCTTTGGGAATCTATTCAATTAATTCACTTGGTTCTATAAATAGAATGACGGCTGAATTAGCTACTAATTGGCTTCCAAGTGTTGATTATGCCCATTCGATTAATACGCATACATCGGATTTTAGAATCCTGGAATTAGGACATGTGATATCGGAAGATACTGCAGAAATGGAAAGTATTGAGAAGGAAATAGATGCAGTCAATAACGATATACTTACGTATATTGAAAAATACAAAACGGTAATATCAAATGATCAGGACCGACAATTAATTAATATAATTGAAGAAAAATGGAAAGAATACTTACAACTTCACAATGAGGTAATTTTATTAAGTAATGATTTGAAAACAAAGGAAGCAATGGAATTATTAAACGGTGCTTCAAAAGAAGTTTATGATACAGTGTCAAATACATTATTAGAACTTGTTAAATTTAATCAGTCAGGTTCACAACAGGCATCAAAAGATTCTTATAATGTATTTTCTGTTACTAGGGGAATTCTTATTATTGTAATTATCATTTCAATATTTATATCAGCTGGCATCAGTATTATTATTGCAAATGGTATTGTAAGACCGATAAATAATTTGATTGGTGTTGCAGATAAACTCTCACTTGGAGAAGTTGATGTTAATGTAGAAGTTAATACAAAAGATGAAATTGGGAAATTAATGGCAGCTTTTAGCCGAATGATACAGAGTACTCGCAAGCAGGCAAAAACAGCAGAAAGAATTGCTGCAGGTGATATGACGGTGGAAGTTGAAATTCGATCAGAGAATGATTTACTTAGCAAGAAATTATATGAAATGGTTGAAAGTAATAATGAGATTTTAAATAATATAGCATCTATTTCAGAGCAAGTAAACGCAGGAGCAAGACAGTTATCAGATTCAAGTATTGCCCTTTCACAAGGCGCGACCGAGCAGGCTAGCTCAATTGAGGAGTTAACGGCATCGATTGAAGAAATCTCAACCCAGACAAAATTGAACGCAGAGAATGCTGACGAGGCTAATAAACTTGCTGAAGTTGCAAAACTGAATGCAGTTCAGGGAAATTCTCAGATGAAAGAAATGCTGACGGCTATGGAAGATATTAATGTGTCTTCTAACCATATATCAAAGATTATAAAAGTTATTGATGATATAGCCTTTCAGACGAATATACTGGCTCTTAATGCTGCAGTTGAAGCTGCAAGAGCTGGACAGCATGGAAAAGGCTTTGCTGTAGTTGCAGAGGAAGTAAGAACCTTAGCTGCCCGTTCTGCAGATGCAGCAAAAGAAACTACTGATATGATTGAAAGTTCTATAAAGAAAGTGGATAGTGGGACAAAAATAGCAAAAGACACAGCTAATGCGCTTAATGAAATCGTATATGGTGTGGAAAAAGTAGCTAATCTTGTTGGAGATATTGCAGTTTCATCGAATGAACAAGCAATCGGTATCGGCCAGATCAATCAAGGCATCAATCAGGTTTCAGAGGTAGTTCAGACAAACTCTGCTACCTCCGAAGAAAGCGCCGCTGCCAGTGAGGAGTTATCAAATCAGGCTTCTATTTTAAAAGAAATGGTTAGCCGATTCACATTAAAGAAAAAATGTAAAGGTTATAATGATATAGATAAAATAAGTCCTGAAGTTTTAAAAATGCTAGAGAACATGTCGGATAAAAACATGGGTGATTTAAACAAGGCTAATAATAAAGGTAATTTATATAGCTATAATGAATCCGAAGAATTAGATAAGTTTAATTCAACAAATGAAAAGAAAATTATCTTAAGTGATAAAGAATTTGGAAAGTATTAAAAAGTGATTTCTATTTATTCTGGCAAGATATTGAAGATAATAATTTAGACGATAATAATTCAGATAGCCGATAATTTGGCTTTTATCTTGATATATTAATAAAATAATTAATTATAATGGCGCTATAACAAAGAGGTTTCAAGTTTTCCTTGAGGCCTCTTTGCTATTTCAAGATGCAATCTACGAACTGGAAGAATAAAAATAAATCAGAATGCCTTGCACAAAGTTTAATAAGACCAGAAAAAATAAAGCTTCAGCTACTTGAACATATAAAATTATATGTTACAATAAAAATTAAAAACTATAATTCATGTTCATACGCACAAAGGAGTATTTATGAAGCAGAAAAGCAAAAGCAGCAATCAAATTACCGAGGGAATAATCTGGAAGCAGCTACTTTCTTTTTTCTTTCCGATGTTTTTTGGTACATTTTTTCAACAGTTTTATAATACGATTGATGCGATTGTTGTAGGGCGATTTGTTGGCAAAGAAGCTTTATCGGCAGTAGGAGGTACTACTGGTTCTCTGATTAATTTATTTATTGGTTTATTCGTGGGTTTATCAACTGGAGCAACCGTGACGATATCCCAATATTATGGAGGTAAACAGGAAGAGAGAGTAAGCAAGGCAGTACATACGGCGATTGCGTTTGCAATTGTTAGCGGTGCAGTGATCACGCTGATTGGAATCCTCGGAGCTCCTGTGGCACTTCGTTTTATGGGAACTCCGATGGATATTATGCCATATTCTTTAACCTTCCTTCGAATTTATTTCTGCGGTATGATTGCAAATTTGATTTATAATATGGGTTCTGGTATCCTGCGTGCCATTGGGAATTCCAGATGGCCGTTATATTTTCTGATGGTAAGCTGCCTTATTAATATTATATTGGATATATT
>JAQUYQ010000023.1:6119-23242 GCA_028691795.1 Herbinix sp. | reverse complement strand
TCTGCGGTATGATTGCAAATTTGATTTATAATATGGGTTCTGGTATCCTGCGTGCCATTGGGAATTCCAGATGGCCGTTATATTTTCTGATGGTAAGCTGCCTTATTAATATTATATTGGATATATTGTTTGTAGCCGTATTTCACTGGGGTGTGGCCGGTGTAGGGTTTGCTACGGTTATTGCCCAGATTGTCAGTGCCTGTCTGATTTGTATCTCGCTTTCGAAGACCACGGAGTGTTATCAGCTTAAACTTAGAAAGATACGATTTCATGGTGAAATGCTTTCGCATATGATAAGGATTGGTCTACCCGCCGGCCTGCAGTCTTTGATGTATACCTCTACCAATGTAATTATTCAATCGAATATTAATAGCTTAGGTACCAATACGATTGCAGCATGGACGGCCTACAGTAAGATTGACGGTATCTTCTGGATGACGATGAATTCCTTTGGTATTTCAGTCACAACCTTTGTCGGGCAGAACTTTGGAGCCGGTAATTATAAACGGGTAAGAAAAGGAACCATAGTATGCTTAAAAATGGCAGCCTCGACGGCATTGATTATGAGCTTTATTCTATATTTTGGTGCACCCTATGTATATCAACTGTTTACCAACGATTCTATGGTAATTGGAAAAGGACTGGAAATTGTACATTTCCTTGCGCCAACCTTTATCACTTATGTATCGATTGAGATTCTCTCAGGATCGTTAAGAGGAATGGGTAATTCATTCATTCCCATGATACTTACGAGCCTTGGAGTCTGTGTACTGCGAATTATATGGCTGATTATAGCTACGCCGATCTGGCCAGGAATAAAAACAGTGGTATTCTGTTATCCGCTTACTTGGGTTGTTACATCGATATTGTTTATTTTTTACTACCGCAGATATACAAAAAAAACAATCGTTTCTATGTGATCCTGCCAATTCGTTTTAATGATTTTTAATTTAGATTTTAAACTTCAATGATGGGACTAAAGAGAATTAAGGATTAAATGAATATATTGTCAGCTTTCTTTATGTAAAGTTCAGATTTAATAATAGATAAAAAAGAAGAAGTATAAGCTTAATTAATTAAAATCATAATGTTGTAAATTGGTATAACTATAAATGGAATAAAATTCGTCATTTTGTTGACAAAAGTTAATAAAAATATAATAAAATTAGAAAACTTGTCATTTATTATTGAATAAAGTTTAAAAATATACTATTATAGTATTATTCCGAAACATGAGGTATTATGTCGCAAATACAATTAGTCTTAATGGATAAAATAGGATTTGGCATTATAATATTTCATTAGCCGGCAAAATTAGGATAAAGAGGAGGAATTTATTATGATGAAATTTAAGATAAAACCTAATGGAAAACAAATGGAAAAACAGGAATCGAAACTTGCTACGGGTAATAAGTTAGGCTTTCTGAAAAAAGTATTTAATTTTATAGAGCATTCTGCAACAATACGTATAAAATTAATAGCATCATTTTTGGTACCGATTGCATTTATTGTTTTTCTGGGCATTGTGTCATTTAATCAAGCGGCGGAGGGTATTCGAAGTAGCTATGAAAAATCTACCAGTCAGGCTATCAATATGACAGGTGAATATCTTCAGTTAGGGGTAGATACGCTCAAGGATACCTCTATTCAATACATAAATGATGATATAATTGAAGAGTATTTTTTGAATTTTGATGATAATGTAATAAAGCAAAATAATTATTATAGAATGATTAATAGTTTGATTATGTCAAAAGAAACAACGGATGGTTTCATATCACAAATTTCTATTTTATCGGATAAGGTAAGATCAGCAACGACAACTTCAGTAAAAGAAATTGGTAATATATGTGTGGACTTCTACGAGACTGAGAACGGCAAGAAAGTAAAAAATAATTCGAATGTTGTATGGGTTGGAAGTGATGCTTATTTAGATGAAAAACTTGCAATTAAGTCCGAAAATTACGCTTTGAGACTTTTTAGATACTATAAAAGTACCGATTGTTTAATTGTAATTGATATGGATACCAAAAGCGTGAAAGCTGTTTTGAATAATTTAGACTTTGATAAATCAGGTACTATTGCATTTGTTACTGCTGATGGAAAAGAAATATATGGCGGTAATAATGCTGAGAATACGGAGGCTGTATTTAGCGGCAAGGATTTTTATAAAACAGCAGTAGCTTCTGAAAAAACGGATGACGCTTATTATGTAAAAGATAATGGAAAAGAAAGTCTGTTTATATATTCAAAGCTAGGTGATTCAGGTGCAATGATTTGCGCAATAATACCAAAGAGTACAATTTTAAGTAAGGCAGACAGTATCAAGAATACTACTCTTATCATAGTGTTTATAGCATGTATTATCGCAGTTATAACCGGTTTTTCTATTTCCTACGGAATTGACAAAACGATTAAGACGATTATCGCTAAATTGAAAAAAGCAGCCAGTGGTGACTTAACAGTAGATTTTAGTACAAAACGAAAAGATGAATTTAGTATCTTAATCAATGAAATTAATAATACTTTTATAAATATGAAACAACTCATTGTACAAGTTAAGGATCTAAGTACAGATGTATCAGGTGCTTCAGAAGGTGTTTCAAAAACATCGGAAGTATTTTTAAGAACAACGGAAGATATAGCTACTGCAATGAATGAAATCGAGCAAGGGGTTATGCAACAGGCTAAGGATGCAGAAGAATGTCTTGTTCAAATGGATAATCTGTCTAACAAGATAGTACAGATGAGTGATAATACCAACGAGATTGGTAAAATTGCGGAAGGTACAAAGAAGAGTATTCAAGATGGAACCGTTGTAACCAAAGAACTCACAGAACAAACAAAATCTACGATTGAAATCACTACAGATATTGTAAAAGGAATTGAAGATTTGGCTGTAAAATCAATGTCAATTAATTCAATTGTTAATGTTATTAATGATATTTCAAATCAGACAAATCTACTTTCACTAAATGCATCAATTGAAGCAGCCAGAGCTGGTGAAGTCGGAAGAGGCTTCGCTGTTGTAGCTGGTGAGATAAGAAATCTAGCAGAACAAACAAAACGACAAGTAAATGATATAAGAAGTATCATAGAGAGAATTCAAGATAATACAAAGGATTTGGTTAAAACAGCGAAAAAGGCTGAAAATGTTATGGTACTGCAAGATTCAGCAGTAAAGAATACGACAGATTCCTATCTGGGTATTAATGAGAGCGTAGATAATCTGATGATACATTTAAAAAATATCATTGAAAATGTAGAAAATGTTGAAGCTGCAAGAGCTAGTACCTTAGGATCGATTGAAAATATCTCCGCAGTACTGGAGGAGATAGCCGCATCTACCAATAATGTTAATCAGATTTCCGGTAATCAGCTTCAGTCGGTTGAGACACTGAATCATTCCGCCGGTGACTTGAATAGTAATTCTGAAGAATTGGTGAATGCAGTTCAGAGATTTAAACTATAATAATAGTTAGGACAGTAATTATAGGATCATTTCTTTTATTATTGTTACCTGCTTATATTAAAAGCCTCGCATAGCGAGGCTTTTAATATGTATTACATAATGATACAGCGAAAATTATTCAGTACTATATCTTGACAAGGTTCTTCTTAATAATATATGATGATATAGTTTGATAAATAGTTTGGAGGAATTACTTTGAGTAATTATGCTGATGAAATAAAGAAAAGAAGAACATTTGCAATAATATCCCACCCGGATGCCGGTAAGACGACATTAACAGAGAAGCTTCTGTTATACGGAGGTGCGATCAATCTGGCAGGTTCTGTTAAGGGTAAAAAGACAGAAAGGCATGCAGTATCTGACTGGATGGAGATCGAGAAGCAGCGTGGTATCTCCGTTACCTCTTCTGTTATGCAATTTAATTATGAGGATTATTGTATTAATATATTGGATACTCCGGGTCACCAGGACTTCTCGGAGGATACCTATCGGACTCTGATGGCAGCTGATTCGGCAGTCATGGTTATTGATGCTTCGAAAGGTGTGGAGAACCAGACACAGAAGCTTTTTAAGGTTTGTGTAATGCGTGGTATACCGATTTTTACATTTATCAATAAGCTGGACCGTGAATCCAGGGACACATTTGAATTGTTGGATGACATTGAGACGGTTCTGGGTATTCGTACCTGTCCAATTAACTGGCCAATAGGCTCTGGTAAGAATTTTAAAGGTGTCTATGACAGAGAAACAAAGCATATCACTCGTTTCTATGCTGCCAATAACGGACAGAAGGAAGTAGATACCGTAGAGGTAGAATTGGGAGATCCAAGTCTTGACGATTTGATTGGTAAGAATAATCATGATATTCTTGCGGAAGAAATTGAATTGATTGATGGAGCCAGCAGTGATTTTGACATTGATTTAGTATTAAGCGGTAAACTAACGCCCGTATTCTTTGGCTCTGCGTTAACCAACTTCGGTGTAGAGACATTTTTAAAGAGATACTTATCTATGACGACCGCTCCATTACCAAGAGTTTCTTCCGAAGGAGAGATAGATCCGGTAGAGAATGATTTCTCTGCCTTTGTATTTAAGATTCAGGCGAATATGAATAAAGCACATCGTGACCGAATAGCCTTTATGAGAATTTGTTCCGGTAAATTTAGTGCAGGAATGGAAGTAAACCATGTACAGGGTAATAAGAAAATCCGACTTTCCCAGCCCCAGCAGCTGATGGCACAGGAAAGGACGATTATTGAAGAAGCCTATGCCGGAGATATTATCGGAGTATTTGATCCGGGTATCTTCTCCATTGGTGATACGCTTTGTACCGCGGATAAAAAGTTTACCTATGAGGGTATTCCAACCTTTTCTCCGGAGCATTTTGCTAAAGTACGTCAGGTGGATACCATGAAGAGAAAACAATTTCTAAAGGGAATATCACAGATTGCTCAAGAAGGTGCTATACAGATTTTTCAGGAATATAACACCGGTATGGAGGAAATTATCGTCGGAGTGGTTGGAACGCTTCAGTTCGATGTACTGAAATTCCGCTTACAATCGGAATATGGTGTAGAGATAAGATTAGAGCCTCTGGCCTATGAATTTATTCGATGGATTGAGAATAAAGACATCGATGTAAGTAAATTGAGCTTATCTTCCGATACTAAGAAGATTAAGGACTTAAAGGGAAATCCTTTGTTAATCTTTGTTAATCGTTGGAGTATTCAGATGGCACTTGATCGGAATAAGGGACTGATACTGTCTGAGTTTGGAAGATAGTATAAGAATAACAAACCTATGGGATGGGCTGCATATTAGTCTATTCTATGGGTTTTTTTTTACCGTAGATAATCTTCTTCGTTTGAAAATAAATGTAAAAAAATCTGTTGTAATGACATTATTTGATGTATGATGGTAGTAATATATTTACGTTGAAGCTTCAGTTAGTGAAAAAAGAATGAGTAAAAAGAGGTGGTTGTATATGAAATTATTACATACTTCGGATTTACATATTGGTAAAAAAGTAAATGAATTTCCGATGATTGAGGATCAAAAGCATATTTTAAAGCAGATTTTAAACATTGTTGAGGAGCATAAGCCGCAGGGAGTAATTATTGCCGGCGATATTTATGATAAGGGAATTCCTTGCGTAGAAGGAGTAACACTTTTCGACTGGTTCTTAACAGAGCTTTATAAGAGAAAGGTTAGCATATTTTTGGTGAGTGGTAACCACGATTCCTCAGAACGAATTCATTTTGGCAGCAGAATAATGGAAGAAAATCAAATATATATTGAAGGAACATTTGAGGGGAAGCTTAATAAAATCGCCCTATTAGATGAATATGGACCAATTAATTTTTACCTTCTGCCCTTTGTAAAGCCTGCAATGGTAAAACGATATTATCCCGAGGTTGAGACCTATCAGGAAGCAGTAGAAGTAATTATTAAGGATTGTCAGATTGACAGATCAGAACGAAATATACTAGTAGCACATCAATTTATTACCAATGGAAACATCATACCGGAACAATGTGATTCAGAAACAATATCGGTCGGCGGGCTGGATAATATAGATGCTTGTGTTTTTGACGCCTTCGATTATGTAGCTTTAGGGCATTTACATGGAGCACAGCACATAGCTCGGGAGACAATACGTTATGCAGGGTCACCTTTAAAGTATTCCTTTTCCGAGGCGCGTCAGATCAAATCAGTAACTATGATAGAATTAGGAGATAAGACTAAGCTGGAATATTCTAAAATTCCACTCGTACCTTTGCAGGATATGCGTGAGATTAAGGGACCGATTGCAGCATTAACTAATCATAAGATTTACAGTCAGGCAAATACATTAGACTATATTCATGCTATCTTGACGGATGATGAAGAGATCTATGATGCTATAGGTAAGCTTCGTAGTGTATATCCGAATATTATGAGACTTGATTTTGAAAATAGTAAATCAGTTTGGAATTCGAATGCAAAATTGGCTGCTGTTGATGTCAAAAACCGAAAATCCTCAGAACTATTTGAAGAATTTTTTGAAAATCAAAATAACATTACAATGTCAGATTCTCAAAAGATAATTATGCTAAAATTATTCGAAGAAGTGGAAGGTGAAAGAAATTGAAACCGATAAAACTAATAATGAGCGCGTTTGGTCCATTTCGTGGGGTTACGGAGGTACCATTTTCGGATTTTGGCTTAAGTGGTCTGTTTTTAATTAATGGGGATACCGGTGCGGGTAAAACTACGATATTTGATGCCATTTCCTTTGCCTTATATGGTAATGCAAGTGGTGATAATCGAACAACGGATACCTTTCGAAGTGATTATGCCAAGGATGATGAAGAAACCTATGTGGAATTAAGTTTTTCACATCATCAAAAGATGTATAACATTAAACGAAATCCAAGCTATCGGAGAAATAAATTAAGGGGAACCGGCACGACGGAAGAAAAAAACAATGCAACTTTAACGATGCCAGATGGTAGAATTATCTGCGGATATTATCCTGTCACTGAGGCGGTTATCGAGTTATTAGGAATTGACTGGAGGCAGTACAAACAAATTGCGATGATAGCACAAGGTGAGTTCTTGCAGCTGCTTAATGCGAATAGTGATGAACGGGGAGTGATATTTCGTAAAGTATTTAGCACTCAGGTTTATGATGTTATCCAAAAGAAATTAAAAGAGAAATCAAATCAGCTAAAGTATCAATGCGAAGATATTGATAAGGGTATCCTTCAATATTTGAACGGAATTCTCTGTAAAGAGGATAGTGTTCATTATGAGGCTGTTACTTCAGGGAAAGCAGCGAACAGTATCAACCAAGTAGAAAAAATGATGAACCTGCTAGCAACTCTAATTGAAAAGGATCAGCTAGAGTTAGCAGATAAAAAGAATGAGAATAAACAGCTGAAACAAAGCATTGGAGAAAAGGCTGTTGAATATTTGAAAGCAGAACAAATCAATTTAAAGCTAATAAACTTGAATCAGGCAAAAATTAAATATCAACAAATAATGCAAAATACAGAAGAAATGCAGTTGGAAGAAAAGAAATATATCCAAGCGGAAAAAGCGCTATACTTTGTGAAACCCTCAGAAGATACCTATTTACGGCTAGAGAAAGAGTTAAAGATTTTAGCATCTGACGTAGAAAGAGGCAAAGCTGAAATAACACAATTAAATGAAAATTTACTAGTGCTATCTCAAAACTATGAGCATAAGAAAGAAAGCATGCCCCAAATAGCGCAATTGCTACAAGAAATCAGTCGCCATGAGGCAGAATTGCTCAAATATGATTCCGTTATAAAAGAGGAAAATAGAAAATCCATTCTTGAAGAACAAATTCAAAAAATAACGTTACTAATGGATCGTATTATAAGTCAAAAGACTAAGTTACTTGAAGAACAGTCCGAGAAGCAAGAGATGATGGAAAAGTATTCTGACTCTGAAAAAGATTTACTAATCTGTAGTAATCAACTGGAAGTAACCAATAACACCATTACCCAGAATAATAAATTGATGGAGGATCTTCGTAATATTGCCACAGATTACCGACTCTTTCATGAATTGCAAGAGGAATACCTGCAAGCGGAAAGAAATTATAAAGAGACGAATTCAACTTACTTAGGAAAAGAAGCACTTTTCTTGCGAGAGCAAGCCGGAATTATTGCATCAACCTTGGAGGAAGGCCAGCCATGCCCTGTTTGCGGTTCTAAGGATCACCCACAAAAAGCACTTCTCACTGTAAAAGCTCCGAGTGCAGAAGAGTTAAAAACAGAGAAAAGTAAACAGGATAAAATGCATAATAATATGATGAAGGCCAGTAACCGGTGTGAAAGTCAAGCTACCAAGATACAGCTGCTTCAGGAAGGCATCGTTGAAAAGGCATTAACCATATTAGGTATTGAAATTCAATCTGTAAAAGATGAAATGCAATCCTTGATCTTTGTAACACAAGACAGACTTAAGGAAACGATGGTATTAAGCGAAGAATTAAAGAAAAAATACCTACAGCTTCAAAAGGATATCGAAAATAGAAAATTAAGTTCGGAAAGATTGTTAAAGATAGCAAATGAATTACTGGGGTTAGATGAAAAACTTTCTGAAAATACGGAAGTCATTCAAAAAACAAAAAATGAGCTAAGTTCAGTGGAAGGAACATTGTTTACAATAAAGAAAGATTTAAAATATAGTACAAAAGCTGAGGCTGAGGCAGCACTAAGTACAATTGATGCGGAATGCAAAAAGTTACAAAATGATCTTACTAGGGCAGAAGCATCCTTTCGAAAATGTGAATACAATTTGGGAAATGCGAACGCAGTTTTAGTTGATAATGAAAAGAGATATGGAATTAAATTGATTGATTTTAATATGGCGAAAGGGCATTATCAACAAAAACTTACGACTTATGGTTTCTCTGATGAATTAGACTACCGGGCAGTTTTAATTAGCGAAAATGCTCTTCATAATATTAAGAAGAACATTGATCTATTTAAAAAAGACAAAGAAACCTTAGAAAATCAAATAGAACAGTTGAAGAATGAAACAAAAGATCAAGCTAGGATAGATTTAGAGAAAATTACTCAGGAACAACAAAAGCTAAATCAATTAAATACTGATTGCGAAGAGCAGATTAATATGATTTATAGCCGCCTTACGAACAATAAAGATATTATGCACAAAGTGGAAGAGCAAAATATAGTTCAACAGAAAGTCAGACAGGAATTTCTTACGATTAGTGAACTTTCTAAAACAGCGAACGGAGAATTAAGCGGTAAAACAAAAATTGCATTTGAACAGTATGTACAAGCCTTTTATTTTGAAAAAGTAATCCATGAGGCGAATAAAAGATTTTATCATATGTCGAATCACCAATACGCTTTAAAGAGAAGAGAAGATCCAAGTAATCTTAAAAGCTCATCCGGTCTTGAACTTGAGGTTATGGATTATTATACGGGAAAATCTAGGTCAATTAAATCCTTATCTGGTGGCGAATCCTTTAAGGCTGCATTATCGCTCGCGTTAGGCTTATCCGATATTATACAAAGCTATGCTGGCGGTATCGAAATGAATGCAATGTTTGTTGATGAGGGATTTGGTTCGCTGGATAGCGATTCGTTGGAACAGGCGATTGAAACCTTGAATGACTTAACTTCAGGTAATCGAATCGTTGGAATTATATCGCATGTAAATGAATTAAAGGAGCGAATAGATAAGAAAATTTTAATTGAGAAGAGTATGGAAGGAAGTAAACTGAAGTTGATAAAATAGCGGCTATAGAATAAAGTAAAAGAGGAATAATATTATGCTTAATAATCAAGTAAATTTAGCAATAGTTGAGCTGGATATTCACGGAATGACGAAATATCAAGCTAAAATTTGCATTGACAGTCAGCTGAAGAAAGCGAACGGTAGCATATATCGCATTAGAATAATTCATGGGCATCGTAATGGGACGGAACTTAAGAATATGGTGCAGAAGGATTATAGAAATCATAAAAAGGTGAAACGTATTGAAATCGGTATGAATGCAGGAGTAACAGATCTGGTTTTGAGAGACCTATGACTCCAGAGCTTTAATCCTTCTTGGTGCCACTATACTTTGGCTTGTTTTATTTAACTGATTGCATTCCTGGTTTTCGATATTCTAAGGTAGTACAATAACAGAGAGCCAATTAGTAAGGATACAATAATAACTATGACTGCAATAAACCGATAAGCAATAATCAAACCGAACTTGTCAACAAAATAACCTCCGGCGATATTACCAACGATGCTGCCAAAACCAGTCTGTACAATTGTTAAAGCACTTTGTCCTTTTGATTGGTTTTCCGGTTTTACGTTTTTACTGATAAAAACAGCACAGCTGAAATAAATTGTCATATAGGTTAAGCCTTGAAGAGCCTGTGCGGCTATGATAAAGCCAATGTTTCCACCGGTAATAAGGAATAGTCGAAATCCTAAAAGAAGGCTGGAGAAGATTATGACTTTCGTAGTACTTATTTTACACAGTACTCTATTTATAATGAATAATACAGGAATTTCACTCAGGGCGCAGATACAGTTAATTATACCGATCATACTTTCGTTTAAGCCTAAATTTATCATATAAACGCCAATAAAGCAACCATTAAAGCTGAGTCCGACCTGACTGATAAAAGCAAAGCCCAGCATAAAATAAATTTGTTTCGATTCGAAAATATGTAATAATCCAGTCTTTTTCTCTTTAAGAGGTACCGATATGGTACCTTCTTTTGTATCACTGCTTGAAACTTTTTCATCCTCCGGAAGTATACGTATAAAGATAAGTAAGACGAAATATCCAAAGAAGCCCATTAAAAACAAGAGAGTAGGATATTGCTTTATGATTGCACCTGCTATTACAACAAAGGTGGCAAAACCGATGGTACCGCCCATTCTGATTCTGGAAAAATCAAGCTGGTACCTATTGGCGTAGCGAAGGGTTATTGCATCATTCAGTGGAAAAATTGAGGTGCAGAAAATGGCTAATAAAGATGCTGCAATAAGAAATGTCAAAAACGAATGGCCAATATAAAAACTTAACATGGAAATACCACTTCCGACTACTAATAGAGACAAGATATCTTTTCTTCGTCCGGTTTTATCACTTAAGATAGCCCAAAACGGTTGGATGAAAATCGCAAACAATGGCCCTATGGTAAGAAGAGTTCCTATCTGTAGCGCATTTAATCCTGCTTTGGAATAGTAAGAACTTAAAAAAGGGTTATATAATGAAAAAGCGATATAAACAAAGGCATTTGCTAAGAGAAGAGTGATGCCTAACTTTTTGCTGTTGTTAAGTTTCATATTAGGTTCTCCTTGTTATGTTGGGTTATCTTACTGAAAACGGTACTGTGAAGGTGTAACGCCTACCTTACGTTTGAATTGTCTCATAAAGTGCGCCCCATTTTATTAATTTTGATATTTCTTCCAGAAAGTATGATAACATCATATATCATTACAAAATCCATTGTCAATATGATATCGCAAAAGCACAAAATATCAATGATAAATAAATCAATGATAATTACTCTATTTGGAGTTTTTCTTAACAGATTATAATCAAATATTAATTTCAAATATGTTGTAATTTTTTACAATTAGAGTATATTACATATTGTGATATAAAAATTATAAGAAAGAGAAGTGGCAAATTTATGAATTCATTAGTAGTAGGACTGTTGATTGCAGCCGGTGTCATTTTTGCATTATATCTACTGATTTTTGTAATATTTGGTTTAAGGGTGATATCTTCCGACCAGGTAGCAGTAGTTGAGAAATGGTGGAGTTTTAAAGGATCTTTGAAGGATTCAATTATTGCATTAAACGGAGAAGCAGGTTATTCCCCCAATTTACTTCGTGGTGGTATCCATTTTAAATCCGCATTAATGTTTAAAATCCACAAATATCCGCTTATTACTATTCCACAGGGCCAGATTGCTTATATCTTTGCTCGTGACGGTAAACCGCTTGCACCTATTCAAACCTTAGGTAAAGTTATTCCAGAAGCAAATAATTTTCAGGATGTAACCGGATTTTTGAAAAATGGCGGTCAGAGAGGACCCCAGAGAGGAATATTAAGAGAAGGTACATATGCAATTAACTTAGCACAATTTATCGTTATTACACCGGGAGAAATCAAAGCAATATTCAATAGCTCCAAGGGAGAACGTATGGAACTGGTAAGCATGCAGAAAACCTTGCTTGAAAGAAATGCATTCAGTCCGGTTATCATTATGAGTAATGGTGGTGAAGCAAGCGATATCATGGGCATTGTTACCGTTCATGATGGTCTATCTTTACAGGATGGAGAAATTATTGCACCTTATGTTGGTGAAGAACATGCAAGCTTCCAGGATCCCGAGAAGTTTCTTGAGGTAAATGGCAGACGTGGTAAGCAAATTCAAGTATTAACGGATGGAACCTATTACATCAACCGTTTGTTTGCAACCGTAGAATTCCGACCAAAAACTGTTGTTCCCATCGGTTTTGTTGGAGTTGTTGTTTCCTTCTTTGGTAAAGAGGGCGTAGATACAACCGGTTCAGATTATAAACATGGTGAATTAGTTGGTGAAGGCTGCAAGGGTGTATTAGAGAGACCGTTAATGCCCGGTAAGTATGCATTTAATACGGATGCTGGGAAAGTAGTACTGGTTCCTACGATTAACATCATATTAAAATGGAATAAAGAAGAAATCGGTTCTCACAAATATGATGAAAACCTAACGGAAGTTGATATTATTACAAAGGATGCTTTTGAACCGTCCTTACCATTATCGGTTGTTATGCATATTGATTACAAGCAGGCACCTTGGGTAATTCAACGTTTTGGAGATATCAACATGTTGGTTAACCAATCTCTTGATCCGCTTGTAAGTGCATATTTTAAGGATATTGCTCAGACTAAGACATTAATAGAACTTATTCAGGAACGTAGCGAAATTCGTGAGAGAGCGCTTAGTGAGATGAAGGAAAAATTCGCAAAATACAATTTGCAACTAGAAGAAGTTTTAATCGGAACTCCGAAATCGCCGGTAGAAGATGTTCAAATAGAAAATATTCTGACTCAATTACGTGAAAGACAGATTGCGGAAGAAAAGAAAGTTACCTACCAGAAACAACAATCAGCAGCAGAAAGCGAAAAATCCCTTCGTGAAGCAGAAGCGATTGCAGAACAACAGAGCTTCCTTACCAAATCAAAGATCCAGATTGATATCGAACGTAATAGTGGTGCTGCTTTGGCAAGTAAAGCAGAGCAGGAAGCAACTCAGATTGTTGCTCTTGCAAAGGCTAATTCTTCAAGAATTACTTTAGAAGGTGAAGCAGAAGCTTCTAAGGAATCTAATGTCGGTTTAGCTAAGGCACGTGCAATTGAAGCTCAGGTTAAGGCTTACGGTGGAGCTGAATTTAGAATTGTTCAGGAAGTTACGGATAAGTTATCCGATGCAATCAAGAATGCAAAGGTTGATATTGTTCCTAAGACCGTTGTTAATATGGGTGGAAGTGATAAAGACAGCACTGGCTCGAGCAGTACGATATTGGATACATTACTTAAATTTATCACATTAGAGAAACTTGGTGTTAAAGTTAGTGATAGCAACGAGGTTTCTTTAGAGCTGGTAGCTCCTACAATTGAAAAAGCTGCAGATATGAATGTAAAATAAATGATTATCGTAGTGAAATAAATCATGTTGGAAGATTAAACTAAGATTTTACTATCTATCAATATTTAGCAATCCAGTAAGCAATAAAAGTGCCAGTCTGAATATTTATTTTTAGACTGGCACTTGCTATTCGTGATAAGATGAATTGACTAGTCAATTCATCTTATTAAAAAAATCATCCTTAGTTATTTATTAAAAAAATCATCCTTAATCACTTGTTAAAAAACATCTTCCTCAGGTAATAATGAGGTATAAGTTTTGTACTAATTCTTTCTTAACTCACTTGTCTTTTAGCAATAAACCTACAAAGCATATAATTTTTTTCTTTAAATTTTCCCCCATACAGATTGGTACTATTGCTTAATAATTCTCTTCTGACAAATGTACCGGATAAGTTGATGAGCGTATTATTATCCTTTAATTTAATATGAAAGTTTCGGTTAATTTCAAATTTCTCTGTTGTAATAAAACCTATGCCCGTTTCGCTGATATCCTTAACTATTACGGATAGAGCGGATGGACCGGCAGCTGTATTGATATAAAGGGGTATATACTCATTTATGCTTACACGATAGTTTTCCCTTCGATTATATCGCTTTCCTTCTCCGATTAGATCGATTTTATGTAGAATAATTCCATTATATTTAACAAGCTTTACTTTGACATTTTCCCAGATATATAGTTTCCCATCAGATTTATATAAGAAATCAACCTTGCATTTATTAGAAAAACCTAATGTCTGATTATTTGCTTTTATGCCTGGAATTAAGATGGAATTATTTTTTATTTGTGCAATTTCACTTCTAAAGTTCATAGTATTTCCACTATAGCTTACGTCAAGCTCAATTTTCCCATTCCTTGATATTTCTTCAATAATCAAAGTAGCACCCCCATAGAACTATCTATAATAAGTATATAATACCGTATAATAAATTACAATTTCATAATGGATAATAATTCCAATTATATTCTACATTATTCTACTGGTATTTGTATTATTTAAGTACAGATTTGATTGTTAAAAACCAGTATTATATGATAATAATGTAACACAGTATATATTGACAGGAATGGGATTGCTTGTATAATTAAGATAAAGTTTGGAAGGCAAAGTAATGATAGAAATTAGTATTAAATTAATGGTGAAAAGGAGGTAGGATGAAATTACGATAAGAGAACTGGAACGGTTTACTGAAGTATCCGTAAAAGCTAAGAGTATCCCAAATTCTAAAGTGCTTTCTACGAAAGAAGATATTTATAATTTATATTCCAGAAGTTTCCAAGTATTGGAATTTTAGTCCTAAGTATTAATAAATTACAGGCAGTTATTAGTAAAAAAATATTTGATATTGACAAAAGGGCTGTCCTACTGTTATCATCGTAGATAATATGGACAAAGGAGTTCCTTAAAAGGATTCTTTGTCCTTTTATTTTATTTAAAACTTTGTACCATATAATAAAAATAAGGAGTGAGGAAAATGAAGCATTATACAAAACAAGATATCCTCAAATTAGTGAATGAGGATGATGTAGAATTTATACGTCTTCAGTTTACCGATATATTTGGAAACTTAAAAAATGTGGCTATTACAACTGGAAAATTGGAAAAGGCTTTAAATAATGAGTGTATGTTTGATGGATCCTCAATCGAAGGATTTGTCAGAATAGAAGAATCTGATATGTTCCTATATCCGGATTTAGATACTTATGTAACATTCCCTTGGAGACCTCAGCAGGGCAAGGTAGCACGTTTCATTTGTGATGTTTATACAGCAGAAGGTAAGCCGTTTGAAGGCGATCCGAGATATATACTCAAAAAAGTAATTAAAGAAGCTGCGGATATGGGTTATTCCTTCGATGTAGGACCGGAATTGGAGTTTTTCTTGTTTAATATGGTGGAAAATGGACAGCCAACAACGGAGACTAATGAAAGAGCTGGATATTTTGATTTGGGACCACTTGATTTTGGGGAGAATGCAAGACGTGATATAGTTCTAACTCTTGAAGATATGGGCTTATCAGTTGAAGCTTCTCATCATGAGGTATCTCCGGCTCAGCATGAAATTGATATCAAATACAGCGATGCATTAACTACAGCGGACAATATTATGACTTTTAAATTGGTAGCACGTACCATTGCTAAGAGACACGGACTTCATGCAACCTTTATGCCCAAACCTAAGTTTGGTGTAGACGGATCCGGAATGCATGTAAATATGTCACTTAAAAAAAGTGGTAAAAATATTTTTGATGATCCTAGTGACAGATTAGGATTGAGTAAAGAAGCTTATTATTTTATGGCAGGTATTATGAATCATATTGAAAGTATGATTGCTATTACAAATCCGTTAGTAAATTCTTATAAAAGACTTGTACCTAATTTTGAAGCACCGGTTTATATTGCATGGTCAGCTTCTAACCGTAGTCCGCTTCTTCGTATCCCGGCAGGTAGAGGTAGTGCAGCCAGAATTGAACTAAGATGTCCAGATCCTTCTACTAATCCATACTTGACATTGGCAGTATGTCTTGCAGCTGGTTTGGACGGAATTAAGAAGAAGATGATGCCTCCGGAAAGTGTAGATAAGAATATATTTGCTCTAACGAATGAAGAGAGAAAGGCACTTGGAATTAAGAGCCTTCCGGAAAATCTTTATGAAGCAGTTACTGATCTTGAGAATAGTGAATTCATGCGTAATATACTTGGTGAACATCTTAGCAAGAAATATATTGAAGCAAAAAAAGCAGAGTGGGAGAGTTACCGTACCCACGTCACAGGCTGGGAGATTGATCAATATCTATATCGAATTTAATCTGTATCGTCTCAAATATTTCATCTAATGAAAGGAACGGAGGTGGACAGATGTGTATAGTATTATAGTTGGATTTCCCAAAATTGAAGATGCGAACAATATAAAAAATGTATTAGCAAGAAACGGTTTTACTTGTACCGAGGCTTGTACCTTGGGAGCACAAATTGTATCCTTGGCAAATGATCTGGATGCAGGGATCGTAGTTTGTGGTTATCGGTTTTCTGATATGCATTACAGTGAATTGATCAACTATTTACCAAAAGGTTTTGAAATGCTTTTGGTTGCTTCCCCTGAAAAATTAGAATTTTTTCAGGATAATAATATCGTCTGTTTGCCAATGCCGATAAAAACTAATGATTTACTGAACACGCTTCAGATGATGTCGTATCAATACCAACGGAAGAAAAAGAAGGATAAAGAACGTCCGAAGGAGAGAAGCGAAGAGGAAAAAGAAACGATCAGGAAAGCGAAATCGATATTGATGGATCGGAATAATATGACGGAAGAAGAAGCGCATCGGTATTTGCAGAAAACCAGTATGGACAGTGGTACCAATTTAGTTGAAATGTCAGAAATGGTACTAAAAATGTTTTATTCATAAAGGTACGGCTTTTGAAAATTTTAGTTTGTGAAATTTGGGTGCTGTTT
>JAQUYQ010000023.1:0-6019 GCA_028691795.1 Herbinix sp. | reverse complement strand
GAAGTTTCAGTAATTGTTATAAAGAGATATTGCAATTTGGAAGACTATAGCTATGAATAAAATTTGAGGGGTTTACCGCTTGGAAGGTTTTTGTTATAATGGCATATAATGATGCAAACAAGTTGAATTGGCAAAACAATTCACTTATTATGAATTATAATGCTTATATAGTGATTGAGATTAACAAATTAATTCTTTGGCAAGTAAAGTAAAGTTTTCATAGAAAGGTGGTGCATTGTATGAAGTTTACAAAAATGCACGGTTGTGGTAATGATTATGTTTATGTAGATTGTACAAGCTATATGATGGAGAATATTCCTGAGACTGCCATTCAAGTAAGTGACAGACATTTTGGCATTGGATCAGATGGTTTAATATTAATTAGACCTTCCGAAACTGCTGATTTTTTCATGGATATGTATAATAACGATGGTTCCAGAGGCAAAATGTGCGGAAATGGAATTCGTTGTGTAGCAAAATATGTCTTTGATCATGGCTTGACGGATAAAAAACAGTTAAAAATTGAAACGCTCAGTGGGATTAAAGAGTTGGATTTGACCGTTGAAGACGGCAAAGTGACATTTGTTAAAGTTAATATGGGGAGTCCGATTACGAAACCTTCTCTTATTCCGGTGATATTTGATAAAGAGATTATGATAAAGGAACCTATTGTTGTTGGAGATAAAAGAGTGAAAGAAAATTACTTTCACTCTGAGGAAAGCGTTCTGAGAATGAATGCAAGCACTCATTCTCAGAACTTCGAGGCAAATTATGAAGTAACCTGTGTTTCGATGGGTAATCCTCATGCCGTCGTATTTGTTGAGGACCCTCACAAGATACCGATTGAGACGCTTGGACCTTTATTTGAATTCCATGAGATATTTCCGGAAAGAGTAAATACGGAGTTTGTCAGCGTAACTGATCGTAATCATATCAAGATGCGTGTTTGGGAGCGTGGTTCAGGGGAAACCTTAGCCTGTGGAACCGGTGCCTGCGCCAGTGTAGTGGCATGTATATTAAATGGACTTACGGATAACGAAGTTACTGTTTCCTTGTTAGGTGGAGAGCTTGTTATAAAGTATGATGAAGTAAATAACACTGTATTTATGACAGGACCTGCAGTTGAAGTGTTTAGCGGAGAAATTAATTTATAAAATCTTATCAATGTTTAAGGTATCAGAATTTGATATTCACTTAATACTGTCAAATCCGACTTATACTATGAAAATGAAATTATCAATAAACATAATATAATTAACATCCTTTACTAGGAAGGGTGGTATACTAACTGAAATTCAATTGAATTAATATAAAATAATGAAATGGAGTATGATAGAAAATATAACTTATCTAAATTTTCTTAGATAAAATGCTTCTGGAGTACAATTTCACAGAAAGGTCTGGTTATAAAATATGTTTAAAATTAATGAGAATTATCTGAAGTTACCTGGGAGCTATCTGTTCTCCACGATTGGCAAGAAAGTAAAGGAATTTACTGAGGCAAATCCGGATAAGAAAATCATCCGTCTGGGTATCGGTGATGTTACCCTGCCTCTTGCTCCTGCAGTGATTGACGCACTTCATAGTGCGGTGGATGATATGGCTAAAAAAGAAACCTTTAAGGGATATGCACCTGATCTTGGTTATGAATTCTTACGAAGTGCAATCGCTGAGAATGATTTTAAATCCAGAGGTGTAACCATTGCAATCGATGAAATTTTTGTCAGCGACGGAGCGAAGAGTGATTCAAGTAATATTCAGGAAATCTTTGATGCTAATTGTAAGATTGCAGTATGTGATCCTGTATATCCTGTTTATGTTGATTCCAATGTTATGGCTGGAAGAACCGGAGAATATATTGCTGATACAGGAAAATGGACAAATGTAATTTATATGCCATGTATCAAGGAGAATAATTTTGCTCCTGAGCTTCCAAAGGAACAGCCGGATATTATATATCTTTGTTTCCCGAATAACCCGACCGGTTCAACGATTACAAAGGATGCTCTCCAAAAATGGGTAGATTACGCGAATCAGGTTGGAGCAGTTATCATTTATGATGCTGCTTATGAGGCATATATTTCAGAAGAAAATGTACCACATACAATCTATGAGTGTGATGGAGCTAAGACCTGTGCGATTGAAATCCGTAGCTATTCCAAGAATGCAGGATTTACCGGTACCAGACTAGGGTTTACTGTAGTTCCGAAGGATTTAAAATGTGGAGATGTAATGCTTAACAGTCTTTGGGCAAGACGTCATGGAACCAAATTTAATGGAGCACCTTACATTATGCAAGCTGCCGGAGCCTCCATATATACTGCAGAAGGTAAAAAACAGACGATGGACCAGATTGCTTATTACATGAACAATGCAAAAGTAATTCGCGAAGGTTTACAAGCTGCCGGTTACTCTGTATCCGGTGGTGTGAATGCACCATATATCTGGCTGGAGACTCCAAAAGGCATGACTTCTTGGGAATTCTTCGATTATCTGTTGAATAAGGCTAATGTTGTTGGTACACCTGGCTCAGGTTTTGGACCAAGCGGTGAGGGTTATTTCAGACTGACATCTTTCGGAACTTATGAGAGTACACTTGAGGCAATTGAGAGAATTAATAAGCTGTAAGAGAGATGAGACAGTTATTATTGGCTTATTAAGTATCTGTGCTTATTGGTAGTATGACACCTAAATCAAATATAAGTAACTACTAGAATAAACGGAATAATTTTAATGTCTTGATGGATGATTAAATTATTCCGTTCTTTTAATCCTGTAAAGATTTAGGTGCTAAAATTCAGATTTGTCAGATTTAAGCTGAATATTTATGAAATTATATTCTGCTTCAGACAGAATACCAACTTATGCACCCTAATCCTGTAATTGAACTGCTTTGACAATTCATTTTATTGACATATGGTTAAACATATTACCTTTCCAATTGTCTAGTAATCAATTGAAGTAATTACGATTATTGTATATAATCAGAATAGGAAAAGGCCTTTTCAAATAATTTAAAGTTGGTGATAGGGATGGATTTAGGAAAGAAAATATATGAATTGCGTAAGTATAATAACTTAACCCAGGAACAATTAGCGAAAGCGATAGGTGTTTCTACTCCGGCTGTATGTAAATGGGAAACAGGAGTTTCCATGCCTGATATAGCATTGTTAGCTCCAATTGCCAGAAAATTGAATACGAATGTTAATAATCTGCTGTCTTTTAAAGAAACATTAACGGCAGCAGAAATACAAAATATAATGAATGAGATTAAAAAGGTTGCACGTCATAAGGGACTTAATGCAGGCATGGATATTTGCTATCAATACCTAAGACAATACCCCAACGTTGATGAACTAAAACTTCGTATTGCAATGATGCCGTCTATGATGGCACACACAGCAGATGAGGAATATCTGGAGGACGAGGATAAGTTTCAGAAACTACAGGAGGCAGCAACGGTATTGTTGGAAGAACTAATGCATTCAGAGGATGATACAATTCGTATGGCAGCTACCGCATGCATAATAAACAAATATATGGATCAGCAGCGATTGGAGGAGGCGGAAGCTATACTGCAAAAACTTCCGAAACAGAATTTTGAAGCAAGGCATCTGTTTCCATCGCTTTATCTAATGAAAGGTGAAGAGGATAAAGTATTAGAGTGCTTGCAGGCTAATATGCTGCAGGATATTCAATATTTGTTAGGGGATATCATGGGTCAGCATACCGTTTATATAAAGAATAAGAATTATAAAAAAGCATTAAAATGCGCACAAGACTATTTAACATTAGTTCAAATTGCGGGAACAACAGCTATGAGTGGGAATGAGCTTCTTGTAAAAACTTATCTTGCAATGAATCGGATAGAAAATGCTACAAAATACTTTTTGGATTATATTGATGAGATAAAAAACATTAACGGTAAGTATCACAATACATTTTACTTTTCTCATATTGCAGATAAGGTGGCAGTTGTATCCTCTGATATTGAAGAAGATGTTAGGATTAGCCTTTATAAATATATTCTACATGAAGAAAGATACCGTGTATTACGAGAAATAAAAGAAGTTTCAGACAAATTAGAGCAACTAAACTATATGCTATTTGATTTATAATAGTATTAGGCAGTTTCAAAAACATAAAGGTTCGATTGAAGGTGAACAGTGAGAGGAATTCACTTTCACTTTGAGGTTTGCGTTCTAAGAATGAAGGCAAGCACTTATTCTCAGAACATGGAGGCAAATTATGAATTATAAAACATTATTTAAAACAGCAATGCTCGCTGGTGAGATTATGGCCCAAAGTGGAGCAGAGACCTTTCGCGTGGAAGATACGATGATCCGGATCCTAAAGACATCAAATTTGCAGGGTGTGCAAGTATACGCTGCTACGACAGGAGTCATGGCAACCCTTTCTGATCCTAATATTGAGCCTATCAGCGAAGTATTAAGAATTAATAACCGCGTGAATAATTTGAGCAGAATTAATGAGGTTAATCAAATATCCCGAGATATTTGTGATGGTATGATATCTATTGAAGAAGCTTATGATAAACTTATTCTGGCTCGGAATAAGCAAACCTATTCCAGATTTATAATCGCAATAGCGACGATTGTATCAACTGGAGGTTTCGCCGGATTGTTTGGGGGATCGATTATTGACTGCATAATAGCTGCAATTAATGGATTAATTATCGTTATGATTGGAAAAATATTAGGAAAACGAGTAGAAAGTTACTTTATGATTGATGCGGCAAAAAGCTTTTCAATCGCAGCTATTACAATGTTATGTACCGTTTTCATAAATAATATAAATTCTGAAATCATTATCATAGGATCTATTATGCCATTAGTTCCGGGAATACCAATTACGAATGCAATTCGGGATACACTGCAGGGTGATTATATGTCCGGTACGGCAAGAGCGGTAGAAGCCTTTGTGATTTCTGTTGGAATAACAATTGGAATCGGGTTTGGGATGGGATTTTTTAATCTATTGGAAAGGATGTTTGTTCTATGATAATACAGGTAATCAGTGCTTTTATTGCGACAGCAGCCTTTTCAATTTTATTTTATTTGCCAAAGAAATATATCCTCAATGCTGGTATGGCCGGCGGATTAGGGTGGTTTATTTATTTGCTTGCGATGAACTCGTGTAAAGACAAGGCTTTTGCAAATTTATGCGCTACATTTATCGTAGCGCTTATTTCACATATCTTGGCACGTGTTTATAAAACTCCGGTTACTATGTTTCTGATTCCGGGAATCATCCCTCTTGTTCCGGGAGCAGGTATGTACCAAATTGTACACAGTTTCCTGTATAGCGAGATAGATAGTGCTGCCAATTACTTTTTTGAGACTCTTAAAATGGCGGGAGCAATTGCATTAGGGATATTTGTAGTTGATACTTTTTTTCGTGCTATGATAAACAAAAAGAAAAATTAAAATAGTATCTTGAAGAGACTATTATTGTATGTTAAAAGTGACTATTGAATATATTCACGAGATAGAATGCGAGAGCTACTTAGGGGTTCTATGTATATTTAAACTTATTGTTGACAAATAATGATACTGATATTATGCTAACGATATAGACACTCCCCCATGGGAGGGGTACTATAATATTATAAAAGGAGATAACATTATGAAGAAGATAATAGAAATCAGCGGAATGAGCTGTGGACATTGCCAGGCAAGAGTAGAAAAGGCATTGAATGCGATTGATGGTGTTGAAGCTAAAGTGGAGTTAAATAAGAACAGGGCGATTGTAACTCTTAAGAAAGAGGTAAATGACCAGACCTTGAAAGAGGCAGTTGTTGAAGCAGGATATGAAGTAGTTTCACTTACAGAGAAAAAAGGTTTGTTTTCTTAGGAAAAAATACCCATAATATAGTAGAGTGTGCTATATTATCAATTGATAAAATTTACCATAAATGATATACTAAAGGACAGGAATGCTAGATAGGAGGACAAATCCTCCAAAAATCATGGAGGATTAATATGTTATATCCGGATTA
>JAQUYQ010000022.1:12230-28083 GCA_028691795.1 Herbinix sp. | reverse complement strand
AACAGCTCCCCATGGGACTCGAACCCACGACCTACGCATTACGAATGCGTTGCTCTACCAACTGAGCTAGGGAAGCATATTAATTAATAGACTATTTGTAACCTGTCGAAGAGGGCTACTCAACTATTCTATTATAAAGATGATTAAATTTCAAGGATTTTTTGAAAAACTTGTTATTTAATTATTTCCGCTTAATATTTCTGCATACCATATTAGTTATCAGTTGAAACTTTGAAACTTTCCTAATTATTTGTGTGAAGAATTATAAACTCAAAGAATATTTATAAATAAAGTATAATAATGTAGTTTCATTATATTAGTTTTTGATCATATGTATTTCGAAAATTTTGAAAAATATTAAATAAATTAATGACCCCTAAAAAATGAAAAAATGAAGTGCACCCAAAGTGTTAGGCTAAAAACCAACTTTAATAAGTGCACTTCAGAATATACAGGTATATAACAAATAATATTTAATCTATAGCGAAATCTGAGAATTAATTTGGAACTATTACAACATACGAAACTCTTACCTCTTATTCCCCATAAAGCATAACCCGATTGCACCAGGACCGGAGTGGGCACCTATGCTGGGACTTACATAATTAATAATAATTTTCTTGTTTGGTAACTTCTCCTTAATTAATACTTCCAGATACTTAGCATCTTCATAAGCATCTCCGTGTACGATACAGATTACATCGTCAGTACTATCTTTATAGCTCCCCATATTTTCAATCATATCATTACAAATTGTAGAGAGAGATTTTTTGCGGCCTCGGGCGGAGGAAGATGCCTCGAGTTTGCCCTCAGGACTTAAGCTTAAAATGGGTTTTATATTAATCATAGAACCGATTATTGCAGTAGTTTTGGATATTCTTCCGCCGCGGTGAAGATGACCAAGGTCGTCTACGGTAAAACGAATACAGAACTCCTGTTTATGATCATCCAGCCAAGCTGCAATCTCATCTATGGATTTTCCCTCATCCTTCATGTCGGCAGCTTTCATTACAAACATTCCCTCTCCCAAGGATGCACTTAGCGTATCGACTACGACTATTTTGGCACCTGGATTATCCTCGCATATTTCTCTTGCTCCGGTAACAACATTACTGCAGCCACCACTTAGAACGGAAGAGAAACTAATATGTAATATATCAAGACCTTGATCAATGTAGGATTGAAATGTTTTTCGAATTACTTCAGGATTACTTGCCATTGTAGTTGGCATAAGTCCGGCTCTCATCTTATCATAGAATTCCTTAGGAGTCAGGTTGATTTCGTCACCGTAGGTTATTCCTTCTAAATCATAATAATGTGGTATGATACCGATTTGCTTTTCATTGATATAGCTTTCAAGCAAGTCGGAGTTTGAATCAGTGGTGATTACAAAATCTTTCATCTCTTAAATACCTCCCAGTAGGTTATATACTATCATTTTACTCGACGTAACTCCTTTACGCAATAGAATATCAGAAATTATTTACTTAGAGTTTATAAAAAATTTATATTTAAATACATATAATGTAAGATAATGAAATATCCCTATCAAATCCGGCTTTTGACAATCATTTCAATATTATAATAACATAACTGCATATTATTTACATCTGTTTTAAGGCAAGTTCTTACATTTGTTTCTTATATTTGGTACTTATGTTTTTGGATTTATCCAACAGAAAATGATAGGTTTCAATAGGGTGCTGTATTGACTTACAGATATCGATATGGTAAACTTGTCTCAAATTAATTGTGAATTTGTTGAAAAATGAATATAAGTCATTACATGGTTTCATGTATTGCTGCATGAATCAGAGAGAAGACGGTGAGAATCCGTCGCAACCGCCATTACCGTATTTAATCTTAGGATTATAAGCCGGAGTACTTGCCATGTTATGAGGTTACTGGCGACATATATTTAATGTCTGCCGAAACACTTTTGGGTGAAGGAAAAGTGCAACCATTTTTATGAAGCTTTTCGTGGAAAATGCGTCGGGTGCACTTTGCCGTTATAAAGATTTTTACACGAATAGGTTGGATTAAGAGTGTTGCACTTTTTACGTAATTGTAAAGGGTGCTTTTTTATTTCATAGAAACTTGCGTCCTATGAAAAAAAGCCCTCCGGGCAGGATGCGCACCTAGCGTAGTGGAAGTTTATTACTGCAGGGTCCGCAAGGGCACGCAAGTGTCAGCAGGCTGACACTTGTTCTTGCATGAATAGGGGTGAAAATATGTCAGACAAAATGACAAAAGAGGATTGTTTACTTGTATTATGTACGAAAGCAGCTGAGATTAGCAGACTTCCAACAAAAGCGGATTTTACGGAGGAGGAGGTTGCAAGAATTAAATCCTATTTCGGACCATGGCCAAGAGCACTGGAGGCAGCAGGCTTAAAACCAGCGAAAACAGAAGATAGATTAGAGAAAAATCATCAAAAGCATATCAGGGCAAAACAAAGAAAAGTAGATGCCTTGAAGAAGTTAAAACAATGAATACAAGCGCACACCGCTGTATAATACATCATAAGGAGATATGAAGATGAAAAAAATAACACAGAAATTAGCTTTCCTAATATTTTCAGCAACGCTCTTAATTGCTGTATCATCCATTTCTACAGCTTTTGCTGCAGATAAGTCGATGAGTATTACTCTGAGAATTGAAGGGATTGAAGACAATCTATTAAATGTAACGGAGGATGTTCCGTATACGGATTCCTTAACTCTGAAGGATGCACTTTCTTACATCGATGCCCAGGAAGACAGCATTGCGATAACAGGCGTAGATGTCGCTTATATTACCGATATTAATGGTGAGACGGCCGGTAAGTTTGGCGGCTGGGATGGATGGTTATATAAAGTAAATGGTGTGGATGCATCTGTTGGGATTGATAGCTTACAATTATCTGATGGAGATAGTGTTGTTTTATTTTATGGTGACCCATTTGGTGTAGGTATGCAGTTCCCGGTGGCGGATACCACAGATATCAACGATGGGGTTATTCGCTTCACTAGTTCCGATACCACTTATGATGCAGATTATAACGCAATCACTAAGGTAAATCCTGTAGTTGGAGCGACTGTAACCTGGAGCAATGGAGAAGTAAGTACGGATTATGTAACAGATGATAATGGCGTAATAAAAATTGAAACAGAACAATTGACATCAGGTTCACATATTCTTCAAATCGCAAAAGTCGGTGATGCTGGAATTCCACTTGTTTTACGATTTGCACCGGATTTCTCAGTATCAGTTGATGCAGCTTTAGAAGCTTCTTTGACAGACAATGCAGGAAAATCTACTGATAATAATGAGTCAACAGCGACAGATACCGTTAACGAAATTCCAAAGACTGGTGAAAAGATTGCTCCGACTGTAATTTTCTTAGTGATGGCAGTTGTATCACTCACAGGTGTAATCTTTTTTAGGCGTAAAGAAGCACATGAAAAATAAAGTATCTGTATTATGTAAAAAAATAATTTGTGTACTGCTTTTGGTTTCCATCATAACAGGTATTTCAAATGTTGAAGTATCAGCTAAAAGCAGTCAATATACTGCCAGTGACCTGGAAAAGGTCATCGACGGCATCCTTGCATACAAGCAAAATCAATCAAATGTAGCAAGTGTTCAAGAATTGATTGATAACACTCTTGTGAAAAATGCTGGTAAAGGCTCAGCAGAGTGGTTTGTTATAGCCTTAAGTCAATATAAGGATGAGTATGATTATACGAAATATCATTCGGCATTAAGTTCTTATATTAAGGCGAATAAAACAATCAAAGCTACCGATATGCAGAGAATAGCACTTGCTTATTCTGCTACCGGTGGAAATGATAAATTCATAAAGAAGACGATAAAGGACTCTATTGGTAAATTAGGTGTCATGAGTTACATTTATGGATTAATTTTATTGGATGCCAAATCCTATACAAGTACAGAATATACCAGAGAGAAGATGGTCGATGAGATTTTGTCACTCAGACTTTCGGATGGGGGATGGGCATTAAGCGGGAAAGCCTCTGATGTTGATATTACTGCTATGGCACTGCAGGCTCTTGCACCATATTATAAGAAAAGTGATGTGAAGGCTGCAGTTGACGAATCATTACTATTGCTATCAGAGAAACAGCTCAAGAACGGTGATTACAAAAGCTGGGGAACCCGCAGTTGTGAAAGTGTTGCGCAAGTAATTACTGCGTTAAGTGCTCTTAATATTGACTGTCAAAAGGATAAAAGATTCATAAAAAATAAAAAGACCATCATTGATGGATTGATGCTTTATAAACTGAAGGATGGAAGCTTTTGTCATACAATTGATGGAGAAACTAATGATACATCCAGTGTACAGGCAATGTATGCACTGATTGCTGTCTGGAGACAGAGGAATGGAATGAATTCTTTTTATACATTTTCTAATACCGGAACATCAAATTCAGCAATAAAAGATAAGGGTTCAACAGAACAGGTGAATCAAGTTGCCGATACGAGTGCAGGTAATATCAATTCTGAGAATTTGCAGGCAAAAATGCCCATTGATATAAATTATAAAGCGATGACATCTTTTCTAATCCTTATTGTTGTGTTAATGCTCTTAGGGATATATTTGTTGCGAAAAAACCAAAAAAGAATACCAAGATAAGTTTAAATACGACTGCCAAGTCTATAATGATCTGGCAGTCGTTTTATTAGTTATTATTTTGCAAATCTTTTTTCAAAATAGGCCAGTAACTTATATAATCCCGTTGCCACTACGCAGAGTATGACGATAGACATAACGACCCAGTCAAGCTTAAATACTTGGCTGCCATAGATAATCAGGTAGCCTAAGCCCGCTTTAGCGGCTAAGAATTCACCAATAATAACACCTACTAAGGAAAGGCCGATATTTACCTTCATCTGACTGATAATGGAAGGGATGTTGGAGGGGAGAATTACCTTAAAAAGCACCTCTTTTTTCCCTCCGCCCAAGGTATATATTAATTTAATCTTATCCTTCTCAACCGATTTAAAATCAGAATACAAGTTTATGATCGTTCCAAAGACTGCAACCGAAACGGCGGCGACTATAATCGTTTCCATATTGTTGCCTAACCATACAATAAAAACCGGAGCTAAGGCTGATTTGGGAAGACTGTTCAAAACAATCAGGTAGGGTTCAAACACCTTAGATACGCTGTCGTTCCACCATAATATAATAGCAATAAGCAGGCCAAGCACATTTACCAAAGTAAAGCTCACAAGTGTTTCTAATAAGGTAATACCAACATGATAGAAGAGCTGGCCGTTAGCTGACATTTCAATTATGGTTTTACAGACTCTGTAAGGGCTTGAAAATACAAAAGAGTTCAAAATTCCAAGTCTTGCAGTTGTTTCCCATATGGCAATAAAGCTGATTAGGATGATCGTCTGGTAAAAACGGACCCAACGAAGTTGCAGCACATGTTTTCTGATATAAGCTTGCTGAGCGGCGGAAATGCCGATGTTTTTACATTCAACCCGTTTGCTTTTCCTTACCATTATGATTAAGCTCCTTCCATATAAGATTAAAATACTCATTAAACTCAGGTGCGCCTCTGGCCGCTAAGGGAGTACGGTTCTCTATGGAAAGCTTGATATCTAGGATTTGGTTTACTGTTCCGGGGCGAGGGGATAAAATAATAACACGGTCGGCCATGCTGATAGCTTCTGGGATATCATGAGTAATTAAAATGGCAGTTTTTTTCTCATTACGAATAATACCCCAGATATCATCCGCTACATCGAGGCGGGTTTGATAGTCCAGGGCTGAAAATGGCTCATCCAGTAGCAGAATATCTGGTTCCATTAGAAGGGTTCGAATCAATGCAGCTCTTTGTCTCATTCCGCCGGATAATTCAGAGGGGAAGGAATTCTTGAAGGTAATCAGGCCATAGGTATTTAATAAATCGTTGATTTGAACGTAACTGTTATCGGATAGCTTGTGCTGTATTTCAAGGCCAAGTGTAACATTTTTCAAGGTATTGCGCCAATCGAGGAGATGATCCTTCTGGAGCATATAACCGATGTTTTTTCCGGAGGATTTTATGTCCTTTCCATTTATATATATAAAACCACTGCTGGGTGAGAGTAGGCCGGCTATCAGGGAGAGTAGGGTGGATTTGCCGCAGCCGCTTGGACCGACGATTGCAACAAATTCGCCCTCATCAACATGAAAAGAAACATCGAATAACGACGGTGTTTCCCCTTCAAGGCTATGATAGGTATAGCTGAGGTGATCGATTTTTAGTAATTCGCCCATAGTATTCCTCCATATTTGCTTATACAGTATTATATGAAGGGTAAAATAAGAGGTTACAGATGGAGTAGTGGTCGAATAACATAAGTAAGAAGGGACTACCTAATATTCTTATAATAGAATATGGCAATCTGTGTTCGATCCCTTAAATTTAGTTTTTCTAAAATTGTACTGATATTGTTGCGGATGGTTCCTTCACTAAGGTAAAGTAATTCTGAAATTTCCTTGTTGGATAACCCATCTGCAATTTTTGTTATAATTTCAAATTCTTTATCTGTAATGCCATAAGTATCAAGAGTTTTTACGTCAGAGGCTTTTCCAATCAAAGTTGGAAGCTTGGTAATGATTTCATTGTCATATACATTCTGTCCCATATTAACAGCCTTCAGGGCAGGAATAATACTTTCATAGTTTTGCTTCATCATATAACCTTTCGCACCGATACGCAGAGCATTAATAATATAATCGTCATCTAGAAAGGTAGTAAGGTAGAGGATTTTTGCTTCCCTGAATTCTATAAGTATCTTTTCACCAGCTTCCAGACCGCTCATAAGCTCCATGCGAATATCCATGAGAAGGACATCTGGCCGCAGTTTACGGTAGAGATCAATTCCTTCCCTTCCATTATTGCCTGTTCCTGCAACAGTAATTTCCGGATCGGCAGACAGAATGATCTTTAGTGAAGAACAGACCAATTTATCATCATCAATTATTAAAATCTTCATATCATATTTCCTCCATATATAATAGCTATGTTGTTGATTCATGACAAGTGAATTGGTTTGCCAATTCATCTTGTATTATACAGCGCTCTTTGGAATGGAAATGAAAAGTTTATATCCGCTAGCCAAAGTTACATTGATATTTCCATTAAAGCTCTTAACTCTATCATATATATTTCTAAGACCCATTCCTTCCCCATAATCCTGATTTTCAAAGGCTACTGATAATATTTTGCGTTGATGTTCCTCTATAATACCGTTGTCTTGGATTATTAACTGATACATTGCCGGATGTTCATGAAGAGCAATACTTACCTTGGTTGCGTTGGAGTGTCGCATGATATTGGATAGGGATTCTTTCGTTATCGCAATGAGACTGTGCTTTAATGCAAGCGGTGGTGCATTCTTTATATCATAATCATAATTGATAGTACAGAAAGTAAAATCCTTCACAAGATGTTCGATTTGAACATACAGATCAATAGATTCATCATACATCTTATGAATGCTGCTACGGATTTGGTCCATACCGACAGAAAGAGATTCTTTTAAATCAGTCAGACCTTCCTTCGTAGCTTCATCCTTTGATACAACCTGTAATGCTCCAACTTGAAGCAGAGCCCTTGATAAAAGATGGCCGATATTATCATGGATTTCCTTAGAAATACGGTTGCGTTCATTTAATGTTGCAAGATTTACTTCAAAGTCCTGATTTTTTAACAAGTCTTGGTTTTTCTCTTCAAGAAGCAGGGACATTTGAGCAGAACTATCCCGAAGATCATTATATTCTGTAGATAATTTATTTAAATGATCGGTTTTAAATTTTAATAAATAGGATACTGCCAGAAAGACAGCGGTAAAGGATACCGTAATGGTGCTGTAAATGGTAATATAATAGATCAATGGGAACAGAATTAGTAAAGCAGTAAATTGATATTTCGTATGAAGTATCTCATATAGTAATAAAGGCAGGAAGATGATATAATTTGGCATTAATAAGCAAAGTATTATAAAAATAAGAATTCCAGTAAGTCGCAACCGATAATTATCATAATATACAAACAGGCAGCTAAATACGATGCTGATAATCACTGGTATAATTGCAAAGCTGTTATTTGCATGAAATAGGTATAGGGCTAGACAACATATAAATAACATAAGCCTATCAATAATCTCGTTCATATTTTATATTTTGTAATAGACGGCATAACAAGTTCTGATTGTTATAAATACAATGATTACTATTTGTTATCATAATATCGTGTCTATGACATTCTCCTTTCTTGGAGTTAGAATAAACAATAATTCTTTAATTCATATAACTATTAAACTTCAATTTGCTAATATCATAAAAGTTAATATATATCTCGGGTTCATAGAAAGAAGCATAAAAAGTAAATCCTGATTTTTTTGAAAGATTTTTTCTCGGGCATATGCATCTCTAATAATTTCAAAGTATCTATGTTCTAAATCATAGTATTACATGTCAATTATATGATGTCAATTGTAAGTGATATTTTTTGTCTAAAAATTGGTAATATAATAAAAGCGTAGTGAGGATTTGAAAGTTAGCTTTCAAATCCGACGGAGCTGGAAATCATGAACGAAGTTCTTGATATAAATAGAATAAATTTCTGAGCAAATTCAAGACTTAAGTATTCGTTGAAAAGAAGGTTAAATTTGAACAGTTCTTTTCCTTGAAAGGAAAGAATATGGATGATATAATCATGGTACTTGCATAGGCAGGAATTCATAAGAAATCAGGCAACTAGGAGAAAATCAGCAATTATAAAGGAGTAATATTATGAGAATATTAGCAGAAGATACATTGGCTTTGGTAATAGATTTTCAAGAAAGGCTTGTACCGGTCATCAATAATAAGGACGAGCTGCTTCATAATACGGAAATATTGATAAAAGGACTGAAGGCTTTACAAATACCGATGCTAGTTACCCAGCAGTATACCAAGGGAATTGGGATGACGGTTCCTGAAATCACCGAAGCAATAGGAGAAGTATTTACGTTTCAGGATAAACTTACCTTCAGTTGTGCTGAGAATGAGGAGATTCTTTCAAAAATAGCGGAGAGCGGAAAGAACAATATAATAATCTGTGGCATTGAGGCACATATCTGTGTCCTTCAGACTGTAATTGACTTGATTGCAAAAGGATACAACGTCATTCTGGTAGAAGATTGTGTAGGCTCTAGAAGGGAAAGAGATCGTCAGGTAGGTATTAAGAGAGCAATTGCAGAGGGAGCAATTCCTACTTGTTACGAGTCCATTCTATTTGAACTGACCAGAGTTGCTAAGACTGATGTATTTAAGGAAATTTCAAGATTAATTAAATAAGGATTAGAGACATTAACTCAGTAAGACAAGTACATTGTATATTAATATTATTACAGGAGGGTTGGATGAAGTATCCCAAATGTTAGATCATGATTATAACATTTGAGGTACTTCAATCCAGCCCTCTTTTAAGGAACGGCAAAGTTCTATAATTATAGCTATCAAGGCTTAAGCCTAATCAAAATGACAAATGTCATTACACTTCATGACGCACTTCACTAGTAAAGCATAACAGAATTTTATATAGTATATTCAAGAGTTAAAGAAATGCATTAACGATTTAGGAGGATTATTATGGTAGTTAAGGTTGAGGGATTAGTTAAGCGATATGACAAATTAGTAGCTTTAGATTATTTAGATTTACAGGTAGAGGAAGGCGAAATCTTTGGCTTACTTGGACCAAACGGCTCCGGTAAGACAACAGCCATCAATTGCATCCTTTCTTTATTAAAATATGATAAAGGATCGATTCAGATATTTGGTAAGCCGATGGGACCGGATGCATACGATATCAAGAAGGACATCGGAATTATTATGCAGAATGTAGCAGTATTTGATGAACTTACCGTATATGAGAATATTTCATATTTTTGCAGTCTTTACATTAAGGATAAAGCAGAGGTAAAACGTCTGACGAAAGAAGCTATTGAATTTGTATCATTAGAGGAATTTCAGAAGTTTTATCCAAAAAAACTCAGCGGAGGACTTCTTCGAAGACTTAACATTGCTTGTGGTATTGTTCATAAACCTAAGCTGATTATTCTGGATGAGCCGACGGTTGCTGTTGATCCCCAGAGCCGTAACAAAATACTCGAGGGTATCAAGAAGTTGAATGAAGAGGGTGCAACCATCATTTATACCTCCCATTACATGGAGGAAGTGGAGCAGCTTTGTTCCAATATTGCAATAATTGATAAGGGAAGAGTAATTGCAAAGGGTACGAAGGACGATCTGAAAGCAATGATATCAATCGGTGAGAAGATATCAATGGAAGTTTATAATTTTAATGATGAACAATACAATGATATTAGAAAGCTTCCTGGTATCTACAGCGTTGATTACCATGATAATCTGTTAGAGATTAAATCAGGAAAAGGTAAAAATAATATAGTTGAAGTACTGGAATTCATGGGACAGAGAAATATAGGTTTTGGCAGAGTTATAACAGAGATGCCAACGCTCAATGATGTATTCTTAGAGATTACGGGAAAAGAATTAAGAGATTAAGGTGGGAGGGTAAATATGAGCTTTCAATTATACTGTACAAGGCTGAAATGCCTGTTTCGAAACAGAGAGAATATGTTCTGGTGCTATATGTTTCCTATTTTATTAGCCACCTGCTTCTTCTTTGCATTTAATAATCTCTATAAAGTAGAAGACTTTGAAACAATTCAGATAGCATATGACAACGAAGGGCAGGAGGCAGATGCATTTAAAGAGCTGCTAAGCACTGCAAAGATGTCCGATGATAAGTTAATGTTTGATATAACCTATTGCGATAAAACCAAAGCGAAACAGCTTTTGGAAAATGGAAATATTGAAGCATATATTGTAGGTAGTGAAAATCCGATGCTTTATGTGAAAGAAAATGGTTTAAATGAAACAATTATTAAATCCTTTCTGGATAATTACAAACAGATGTCAGGAACAGTTGAGACCATACTAAAAGAAAATCCAAATGCGATAAAGGAAGGCTTGTTGGATGATGTGATGCAGTACAAGGAATTTATTGATGAAGTTAAGAGTGATAAAAACCCAGATTCCCTTTTGATTTATTTTTATTCGCTAATGGCTTATACCTGTATCTTTGCAGCTAACTGGGGGCTTGACGAGGTTGCTAATATTCAGGCAAACTTATCCGGACGAGGTGCCAGAATGAGTGTGTCTTCAATCAACAAGATGAAGTTATTCGTATGCAATTTGCTGGCTGCATTTACGGCACAACTTGGAAGTATGATACTATTATTTTTATATATGTTCTATATCATCAAGGTTGATTTTGGTGAAAACTTAGGATATCTGCTAATAATTTGCTTGATAGGCTCTTTTACTGGTCTGGCACTCGGCGGTACCGTAGGGGTTTGGGTAAAGAAAAAGGCAGAAGTTAAGGAAGCAATACTAACGCTTATCGTATTAGGAGGGGGCTTTCTCTCTGGAATGATGATAGCAGATATGAAAGTAATAATTGCAGAAAAATTCCCACTTCTGGGCTATATTAATCCGGTAAATTTGGTAGCTGATGCAATGTATAGTCTGTATTATTTTGATACCTATGATCGTTTCTACCTGGATGTAGTCATTCTAGGTATCATAACGGTAGTATTGTGTATCGCATCTTACGTGGGAATTAGGAGGAAAAACTATGCAAGTATTTAAAACTTACTTTAAAATATTAAAAAAGCATAAGACTTCCGTAATGGTCTACGCATTCTTGTTCCTTGCACTTACCGTCTCTATTTCTTCTAATATAAAAGTAGAAAATGAACAGTATAAGGCAAGCAAAGTAAAAACAATGGTAATCAATGAGGATGGTCAGAGTGCTTTGGTTGATGGTTTTATAAAGTATTTAGGAGACTATGTAATCTTTGTAGAACCGGGAGAAGATGAGGATGCAATAAAAGAGGCATTATTTTATCGTAAAGTAGTTTACGTTCTTACAATACCTGAAGGCTTTTCTGAAAACTTTTTAAAAGATGGTACCGTTAAATTAAGTAAACAAACAGTTCCGGATTCAATAGAATCGATGTCCTTAGATAATAATATAAATAACTATTTTAATATGGCAAAGGTATATCTAAAACATGTACCTAATCTAGATTATGATAAGCTAAATGCTTATATTGTGAAGAATATTGAGAATGAGACCCAGGTAAATTTTGATGTTGAAGTGAAAGATGATGTTAGTTACTCAAACGGGTTCAATACTTATTTCTTTAACTATCTTGGGTATATTATGATTGCTGTATTCATTACCGGAGTAAGCATGATCATGTTTTCCTTTAATGGACTTGATATCCGCAGAAGGCATACGGCTTCCCCCCTTACTAGTCGGAGAATGAATTTTCAATTGATCTTAGCAAATTTGATCTTTGTACTTGGTTTTTTAATTGTGTTTATGATAGCAGGTTATTACCTGAATAAAAGTAGAATGATTAATGCAAATACATTACTTATTTGGTTAAATGCTTTGGTTTTTTCATTAACAGCATTAAGTATGAGCTATCTGATAGGAATTACAGTAAACAGCAGAAAGGCAATAGGAGCAATTTCAACTGCGTTATCGTTAAGCCTTTCATTTTTAAGCGGTATTTTTGTGCCGCAGCAGTATCTTGGGGCTTCAGTACTTAGGGTCGCAAGCTTTACTCCTACCTATTGGTATGTAAAAGCCAATAATGCTTTGGAAAATGTTACTTCCTTTAAATGGAACGAAATGTCAAGTGTTTTTGGATATATGGCGATACAGATAGGTTTTACCATTGCAATTATATCAATTGCATTAGTGGTTAGTAAAAGAAAAAGGCAGCAGGCATTTTAATCTTTACCACAATGAAACATCGCAGTTGAATGTTTTTCATTTATTTTAAAATCAGCATTTAAATTAACAACAATCTTTGGAATAAAAAGTTCTTTAAATAATTAAAAGTCAGGTATAAAAATCTCGTGCTAAACAAACTTATTGTTTTGCACGAGATTTATATTTTTAGATGAATTATTTGTAGGAAGAAAACAGATTAGCTATTTTTAACGCAAGAGATAATTTAATAGTATTGATATTATTCACTTCATTAAAAATATATATGCTCTTTTATGAATAAAATAATATGGATTTTCAAATGATAATATCAAGAAACAGAACAAATGTTTGAAAAGTATTGACTTTGTGGTAGCTATTTGGTAAAATGAAAACAGAACAAATGTTTGATGTGGGGGAGAGCATACCATGGTTATTCAGGAAAATATGACGGTTCAAAGGAAGTTGGAAATCCTATCTGATGCCGCGAAATATGATGTTGCCTGTACCTCAAGCGGAGTAGACCGCAAAGGGAAGGGTACCGGAATGGGTAATAGCCTGGCATGTGGAATCTGTCATAGCTTTTCTGCTGATGGAAGATGCATTTCACTCCTGAAAGTATTATATACCAACGAATGTATATTTGATTGTAAGTATTGTATTAATCGATCTTCGAATGATATCGTGAGAGCTTCCTTTACTCCACAGGAGATTAGTGATCTTACGATGGAATTTTACCGTAGGAATTATATCGAGGGATTATTTTTGAGTTCCGGTATTTTAATTAGTCCGAACCATACGATGGAATTGATTTTGGAGGCACTTCGGATACTTCGGGAAGTTCATCATTTTAATGGTTACATCCATTGCAAGGCAATCCCGGGTGCTGATCCTGTATTGATAGAGATGTTGGGATGGTATACCGATCGAATGAGCGTTAACCTCGAGCTGCCTACCGCAGATAGCTTAAAGGATTTGGCACCGCATAAAAGCCGCAAGAATATTTTAAAACCGATACGTCAGATACAGCTTGGCAGGAAGAATAACCGTGAGCTTTTAGGATTACCAGATTTTAAGAAGCAACCGCAGAAGCTTATAATGAATAATCAAGAGGACAAGGATATTAAGGAAATTATAACAACTAATTCTGGTTTAGTGCCTTGTCAGAAAAAAACTGCAGCAAATCGGGTTTTTGTACCGGCTGGTCAAAGTACACAGATGATTATTGGGGCGACTAAAGAAAGTGATTATCAAATTATGTCTGTAGCAGAAGCTTTGTATAATCATTTTGACTTAAAAAGGGTTTTTTACTCAGCGTTTATGAATGTGAATCAAGATTCAAGACTGCCATCCACCGAATCCGGGCCTCCATTGCTTAGGGAGCACCGGCTATATCAGGCTGATTGGCTACTCCGTTTTTACGGGTTTCAAACGATGGAGCTGCTTGATGAAAATCATCCGAATTTCAATGTATTGTTAGACCCAAAATGTGATTGGGCACTTCGTCATCTCGAGAAATACCCCATTGAAGTTAATCGTGCGGATTATAATACCTTACTTAGAGTTCCGGGAATAGGTACGAATTCGGCACAGCGTATTATTATGGCAAGAAAGAGTGCGGTTTTGGATTTTAAGGACTTGAAGCGCATGGGAATCGTATTAAAAAGAGCAGTATATTTTATTACCTGTAATGGCAGAATGATGTATCCTGTTAATATAGAAGAAAATTTTATTACCAGGCAGTTGATCGCACTTAAGGATCAGCCTCCATTGGGTATTGATAAGGATATAACTTATCGGCAGTTGTCATTATTTGATGATGTGAATTTTCAACCGGATCTTCGGTTTAATACAAAATTTGCTAATATTTAACAGGTTTGGGAGTTGATATAATATGAATATGAAACGTATATATCTCTGTGATGATAGTATTGATGGAATTTTTACTGCAATCTACCTGGCTTGGAATTCGAAATATGGGCATTCTAATATTAAAATAGAAGAAAAAAGCGATGGAAGTAAATATTCCAATATTGAGATGTTTTCAGAATATATAGCGGTAGATACGGATTATTCATTGGCTAAGAAGGTATCATCTTCAATTAAAAATAAAATTTCTGATGAAGCATATGAGATGGTTTACAGAGTTGCATTATCCGATAACTGCGGCAAGGCAGATTTGATTTATCGCTTTTTAATTTTAGGCTTTTCAGTTGGAAGTAAGATAACACAGCATTTAAGTAATGATGTTGTTAATAATGTTTTTCGTATTAATAAGAATGTGAATAATGAAGCACATCATCTTTTTGGATTTATTCGCTTTTCGGAGCAGGAAAATGGTTTACTTACTTCCATAATTCATCCCCAAAATAATGTTTTGACTTTAATCACACCACATTTTGCTGATCGCCTACCGCAGGAAAGTTTTCTGATATATGACGAAAACAGAAAGATAGCTGCTTTTCATGTTCCGGGCAATCCATGGATTTTAGCTGAAATACCTGAAATTGATAGGGATAACATGAAAAAAATATCATTCGGTGAGGATGAATACAGAGATTTGTGGAAAGCTTTTTATAATCATATAGCGATAAAAGAGCGGATTAACCCGAAACTGCAGCGTAGTAATTTACCTCTTCGTTTTCGTAGGGATATGACAGAATTTAAATGATATATATTATATTTATTAGTTAATGAATTTGTCTTAAAAAAGTTATATAAATTAACATAAATTACCCCGTACTTTTATAAATAAATCAAATAAACCGAGAGATACTATCCCTGTAATATTAAATTATATAGGAGGAGTATCATGAAAAGAAAATTAGCTATATTAGTAAGTATATGCTGCTTAACGATGTTAGTTTTTGCTGCATGTGCAACTGACGGAACAGATACAGATACAAATACAGGTACAAATAATAGTACTACTAGTACTATAACCCCGGTAGTAAATAAAACTACAACAGGAACAACAGGAACAGACGTTACAGGAACAG
>JAQUYQ010000022.1:0-12130 GCA_028691795.1 Herbinix sp. | reverse complement strand
GCATGTGCAACTGACGGAACAGATACAGATACAAATACAGGTACAAATAATAGTACTACTAGTACTATAACCCCGGTAGTAAATAAAACTACAACAGGAACAACAGGAACAGACGTTACAGGAACAGGCGCTACAGGATCAACAAGTTCTACAGGAACAACAGGCACTACAGGAGGAACTGGTACTGGAAATACAACTGGTACAGGAACTGGAACTACAACTGGAACAGGTACGGGAACTGGTACGGGTACCACAAAATAAGTAAGAGGATGTTGTAGCTTGAACCGATATAGTATCAAGCATGCAACATCCTTTTTTGTATTTTTTTATGTTGTTTGGCAATTAAATTTAAATGCTATAATATATTTTAGTAATTGCATTTTTTAATTATTATTGCTTTTGAGCACATGTTTTACATATACCACTTATTTGTATTTGATGATCCTTAATAATAAATCCTTCTTCTTCCATGGCATTTTCAAGATCATGAATGGGGCAAGTGGGTAAATCAAAAACTTTTTTACAACCATCGCATATAACAAAATGCTTATGCTCATTGCGGTTCTCTTTGATACGATAGAATATCTCATTATCATTTAAGTGATATTTATCAATTAAATTTTGCTCCAGGAGTATGTCGATATTTCGGTAGATTGTTGATTTTGCAATTTTTGGCAAGCTGATAATAACTTGTACATAAATCTCGTTAATAGACATAGGGCGGTCAGCTTCCTTAAGAATTGATAGTATTATTTGTTTTTGTTTTGTATTTCTTGCGTTTGTCATATCTAGTTACTCCTTAAAAACAGATATTACGAATGATATGTAATTTCATATTTATAACAATCTCGATAATTTCTAATACATTCACCTACTCTTTGCATTCCTACTTGTTCTGCCAGGTGAATTGAGCGAAGGTTCTTTTTATCAATAACTGCTATAATACGATGAATTTCCAATTCAAAAAAACAATAATGAAGGACTTCTAATACGAATTCCTTAGCATATCCATGCCCTTGATAAGTAGTATCTAATAAATAACCTAATTCATATACTTCTTCCTGATCAAGCATTTTAAATTCAATTCCGCAGCGGCCAATGAGGCGTCCGCTTTTTTTAAAAAATACTCCCCATAGACCATAGCCATAGAACCGATAAATGTTTTGTATATAAGCCTTATGTTTATCTCGTTCGACTTCAAGGCTATCTCCAAAATCATCAAGAAATTCTCTGATCTTTGGCTGTTGATATATCTGATATAAGTCATTGATATCATCGACAGTAAGTTCACGAATAATAAAATTTTCAGACGATACAATAGTAAGAGGGGAGTGAGTAACTTGATAAGTCTGTTTTATGAATTCATAATCTATTTCGTCAAAGCCCTCTACCAGAATTGCAGCTTTTCGAAGATCCTGGTTACCGGAATTAGGATTAACATAACCGATACACGTTATCCCAGCCGCGCAGGCTGCAGCAACGCCATTATAGGAATCTTCAATAACAATACATTCCTCGGGTTCAATGGCAAGGCGTTTTGCAGCTTCCAAGAAGATATCTGGTGCGGGTTTGGGATTAGCCAAACTCATACCTGAGACATATCCGTCAAAATATTGCTTTATGTCAAGCGATTCCATAACGTCTTCTATCGCCTCAGAAGGAGAGGAAGAAGCGATTGTAAGCTTAATACCGTTCTTGTGCAAATCTTTTATTAAATCAATAATAAAGGGAATTCTGACATGCATTGGTTCACTATCGATAATGACACCATTCATATCAAAGATTACTGCTTTTAACAAAAATTGATCCTCCTGTTTTTTATCTATTATTCTACAATCCCATAATTCTGTTTCTCCATAATTATTAATAGTATACAACTTTTTATATTGTCTTTCAAGCTTGCAATTACTGAATGTATAAGGCATAATAAAAAAAGCGGATGTAATATTACAGCCGCTAATTACGATTTAAAATCTTTTCAAAGAAGAGTCCGGCAACACACCAAACCGGTGCATAATCAAGCCTCACTATTCCTTTGTAATTTAGTTTTGCTTTGCTGTAATCCCAAGGGCATGCACCATGTTTTTTCAGAATTACACCACTCGTGTATTCCGCAGCATAGATAAATATCGCATAAACACCCCCTCGAATCAGTGCATTTCGGTCTTTCAGCTTTTTGCAAATCGGAGTCAGACAAGCAGCCATTCCGTAGATAGGAAACATCCATACGGAGGTATGGCAGGATAGTTTTTTGTCCGTATGCTTTCGAAGAGAACCAAGTCCTGTCCAAAGGCATTCCATACACCAGCCACATAAGCCGCATATTAAAAAATTTTTTATAAAACATTTTTCTGTTTTCATGAAATTAGTATCTGCAGAAAAGTATATCCTATACATATATAATCCTGTAATTCTTAAGAAGTATTTCTATAAAAGCTTTAACAAATGGAGGAATAAAAAAAAATGGAAATAGAACGCAAATATGCAATTAATAATTTACCTGGTGAACTGTCACAATATCAATTTAAAAAAATTGAGCAGGGCTATTTATGCCACAATCCAACTATAAGAATTCGAAAAAGTAATGATAATTATATATTGACGTATAAATCAAAATTAGGAATCGGGAAGAGAAAAGAAGGTGACGCCATTATTAATAATGAAGTGGAACTACCACTCACAAAAGAGGCGTACAATGAATTGCTTCCTAAAACGGATGACAATTTAATTATTAAAACAAGGTATTTAGTTCCTTTGGATAATGGACTTACAGCAGAGCTTGATGTGTTTGAAGGATTTCTCAATGGCCTAGTTTTTACAGAAGTGGAATTTCCTGATGAGAAAACTGCCAATGAATTTGTACCTCCTGCATGGTTTGGAAAAGAACTGTCATCAAATAAACAATTTTCAAATTATAATTTATCAAAGCTTTCAAGTATTGATGGACTTGGAATATAAATGTCAGGAATATGAAATGACGGACTGTATATACTAAATGACGTAAAGATAATTTTTAGATTTTTGAAATTATCTAAATACTAATTTAGGATAGGAGGATTATATGCCAAAGGATAGTCAACCAGATAATAAACGGGCCAGAGTAAAAAAGGCTGACGGACAGACGCCGTTAACCCGCGAAAATCAGAATAAAAGTAAAACTGCGAAAAAGCAATCTATTAAACACAATGATGTATAGACAGGAGGGGAAGTTATGGCAAAAGCAGGCATGAGAAGGCCAAATATAGCCGAGCCTCACGGAACGGAAGGTAGTAAGAGAATGCATACTCAAAAGAATGTAACCCCTCCGGTTCCTGAAATTCAAGGCCGTGCGAAAGCGGGTCATGAAAGTGCAAATCCTTATGAAGTCCCTAATCATGAACCAAAAGGATGAAAATAAGTGATCAGGAAAAACAAGAAGTATTTTATCAAATAACGGATCATTTACTGAAAGATGAAAAACCCTCTGATTACATCAATGCTTTATCAAAGGACGCAGAGTACGCGGGGTATCCATTTTCTATGCTTTGGAAACTGAAAGAAACGGAGCAATCAAAAAAGTATCATCCTGAGGGCAGTGTATGGAATCATACAATGCTAGTTCTTAACGAGGCAGCGAGAGTGCGAGAAAAAAGCAAGGATGAAAAGGCTTTGATGTGGGCTGCTTTACTTCATGATATTGGGAAACCTAAAACTACTAAAATGAGAAATGGGAAAACCACCTCCTATGATCATGACAAAGCTGGGGAAGAATTATGTGCTGAATTTTTACGTTTTTTTATAGATGATAGAACTTTTATTATGAAAGTTTCAGCACTTGTCAGATATCATATGCATATGCTTTATGTACTCAAAGGATTGCCGTATGGTGATGTAACGAATATGCTACGCAAAGTTGATATAAATGAGATTGCTTTACTTTGTCGCTGTGACCGTATGGGAAGATTAGGAGTAGATATGGTGGTGGAAGAGGCAGAGTATAAAGAATTTATCATTAGATTGGAACGAATGAAAGTAATTTAAACTATTAAGGACTTTATTCATAAGTGATAGTATATTATGCAATTAGCTGACTGTAGCAGTTGCTCTTTGTGTAATATAACTATAACATTTAGGAATATAGTCCTTTTATTTAAGACATTTTAATTATAATCTTAAAAAATATATATTGATATTTACGAAAAGTGTTATGGTTCTTGTTTACATAAAAAATTAACTGGATTTTTTATAGCATGTACCGTATAATGAAAATTATAGTTTAATTTATAACAAGTTAATTGGCATGCCAATTCATCTTGTTTAAGCATTTTTGAATGAAGAAAGAGGTTTATAGAAATGGCGGAGAATTATATCTACACGGTTATGAAAAAGGAAAGTCTTGCAAATTCTATTTATCTTATGGATGTGAAAGCTCCCAGAGTTGCAAAAAACTGTTATCCAGGTCAATTTGTCATTGTAAAGATGGATGAAAAAGGCGAGAGAATTCCTTTGACAATTTGTGATTATGATAGAGAAGTAGGAACGGTTACTATTGTATTTCAGGCAATTGGAACATCAACGAAGTTAATGGCACAGTATGAAGTAGGAGATGCATTTCGTGATTTCACAGGACCTTTAGGATGTAAATCGGAATTGATTGATATGTCCATGGACGAGCTGTCTAAGAAAAAGATTCTATTTGTTGCGGGTGGTGTAGGTACTGCTCCCGTTTATCCTCAAGTAAAATGGATGAAGGAAAACGGTTATAACGTAGATTGTATTATCGGTGCCAGAAATAAAGAGTTAATCATTTTGGAAGACAGAATGAAAGAATATGCTGAAAATGTTTACATAACCACGGATGATGGTTCTTACGGATTTAAAGGAAATGTAAATGAATGCATAAAGGATTTAGTTCATAATCAAGGAAAGCATTATGATTTAGTAATTGCAATCGGACCGATGATCATGATGAAATTTGTATGTATCTTAACAAAAGAGTTAGGAATAAAGACAATTGTAAGTATGAACCCTGTTATGGTAGATGGTACAGGTATGTGTGGTGCATGCAGGTTGTCAATTGGTAATGAAGTTAAATTTGCTTGTGTTGACGGACCAGAATTTGATGGACATTTGGTTAATTTTGATGAGGCAATGAAGAGATCTCAAATGTATAAATCAGAAGAGGGTAAAAAGGTACTTCGTGAGAAAGAAGGAGCAACCCACCATCATATTCTCTGTGAATGCCATGAGAAGTAATTGGAGTAGTAATCTCCCCTAAACGAAGGTGAGATTCCACCAATAACAGAGGAGATAATTTCCAAAATAAACGGAGGATTGTGGAATGGATGTTTTAAAGAAGGTTCCTGTTAGGGAACAGGATCCTAAAGTTAGGGCTACCAATTTTGAAGAGGTATGTTACGGATATAATATGGAAGAAGCTAAGGAAGAGGCTTCTCGTTGTATACAATGTAAAAATCCAAAATGTGTTACCGGATGTCCAGTTTCTATCGATATTCCTGGATTTATAAAAGAAATAGTAAATAATGATATAGAAGCATCTTTTCAGATACTAAGTAAATATTCTTCACTTCCGGCAGTTTGCGGAAGGGTATGTCCACAGGAATCACAATGCGAACAAAGATGTATACGTGGTATCAAGGGTGATCCTGTATCTGTTGGAAAATTAGAACGTTTCACAGCAGATTGGGCGAGAGAACATAAGATTACACCCCAGAAGCCTAAGGAATTAAATGGGATAAAGGTTGCTGTAATCGGTGCCGGCCCTGCAGGACTAACCTGTGCAGGTGATCTTGCAAAGATGGGCTATGACGTTACAATTTTTGAAGCACTTCATGAGCCGGGCGGAGTATTAGTATACGGTATTCCTGAATTCAGATTACCTAAGGAAGCAGTTGTTAAAGCCGAGATTGAAAATGTTAAATCTTTGGGCGTTAAAATTGAAACTAATGTTGTCATTGGAAAATCAACTACTATTGATGAATTAATGGATGAGGAAGGTTTTGAAGCAGTATTTATCGGCTCCGGTGCAGGTCTACCTAAATTTATGGGAATACCCGGAGAGAATGCGAATGGCGTATTCTCTGCCAATGAATATCTGACTCGTAACAACTTGATGAAGGCTTTTGATAAAAGTTATGATACACCAATCATAGCTGGGAAGAAAGTTGCAGTTGTCGGTGGAGGCAATGTTGCCATGGATGCTGCTAGAACGGCATTAAGATTGGGAGCCACGGTTTATATCGTATACCGTAGAAGTGAGACGGAGCTTCCTGCAAGAATTGAAGAAGTACATCATGCAAAAGAAGAAGGTGTCATTTTAAAGCTTTTAACAAATCCCAAGGAAATCCTAGTAAATGAAAATGGATGGGTTTCAGGCATGCGGTGTGTGGAGATGGAACTTGGAGAGCCGGACTTATCAGGAAGAAGAAAACCTATAGAGAAGGAAGACTCTGAATTTATATTGGAACTTGATACCGTGATTATGTCTTTAGGTACAAGTCCGAATCCGCTAATATCTTCAACAACGAAGGGCTTGGATACTAATAAGTATAGATGTATTATAGCTGATGAAGAAACAGGATTAACTTCAAGAGAAGGCGTTTTTGCAGGTGGTGATGCAGTTACTGGAGCCGCTACGGTTATTCTTGCAATGGGAGCAGGAAAAGCAGCAGCAGTCGGGATTGATAAATATTTGAAATCTAAATAACGAAAGAAAATACGTATGGGGAACGTATTGGAGGACTTATGGGATATTTTATGATTGACCGGCTAATTGGAATAGGGGTTTTAGCAGTTACTATTATTGTTTTTACGCTGTTTATCATTTGTATTATCCGATATCAAAATATTAAGCGTGTTCAAATCCTTTTATATGAGGAAAATTTAAAATTAAAAGAACAGTATCAGGAATTGGAAAATAATTATAATTCTTCTCTTTCCTCTTTAAACGAACTAACCGGCAAATGTGAAGAGCTGAACAAAAATAAAGAGAGTATGAAAAAACTTGCTTATACGGATTATTTGACTGAATTACCGAACCGTACTGCATTTACAGAAATGTTAGATAATATCATGATAACGCTGCGTAATGAAGAAACCATTGCAATTATGGATATTGATATCGATAACTTCAAGAATATCAATGATTCTCTTGGACATTCTTATGGAGATGAACTTTTGATTGATGTGACATATCGTTTAAAGCAGGCTATGGATGAGAACGACTACCTTGCCAGAATTGGTGGCGATGAATTTATCGTTTTAACTCAAAACTTACAAGATACCGTATCTTTTGAAGACAAAATCAAGAAAATCAAGAATGTATTCAGTTATCCGTTTGTCTTGTCTACAAAGGAGTATTTTGTAACAGTTAGTATCGGTGTGGCATTTGCTCCGAAGGATGGTAGAACGTCTCAAGCTCTTACCAAAAATGTTGATTCTGCAATGTATGTTGCGAAAGCGAACGGTAAAAATACTCATGTATACTTTGAATATTCCTTTAACCAGAAACTGACTGAGAAAATTGAAACACAGTCAGAACTGAGAAAGGCATTGGAACGGAATGAATTCGTTTTATTTTATCAGGCACAAATGAATTTGGATACGAAACAGGTAGTTGGATTTGAAGCATTAATCCGTTGGAATCATCCTACAAAGGGCTTGGTTTATCCTGATGAATTTATCTATTTAGCTGAGGAAACCGGTTTAATTGTTCCAATTGGCAAATGGGTATTACAAACAGCCTGCCATCAACTGAAGCAATGGTCAGAGTCTTTCCCGGATATTACTATGGCTGTAAATCTATCGGCCAGACAGTTTAAAGACAGGGATATTGTTAAGCTTGTGTATGATATAATTGAAGAAACAGGGATTAATCCAAATTCACTAGAACTGGAAATTACAGAAACCATTGCCCTCGATGATATTGAATATACCATTGCGACTATTCAGGAATTGAAAAAAATAGGTGTAAGCTTTTCGTTGGATGATTTCGGTACAGGTTATTCGTCCATGAATTATCTAAAAAGACTTCCCGTAAGTAATTTAAAGATTGATAGGAGCTTTCTTAATACAGTTATGGAGGATCAATGTGATCAGAAGATTATTCAGGCAATCATCAATCTGGCAAGAAACCTTGATTTGTATGTAATTGCTGAAGGTGTTGAAAGCTCTGATCAGGAAGTCTTTTTAAAGGAATCAAATTGTAATAAGGCTCAAGGCTTTTTATACAGTAAGCCGGTTCCTAAGGATAAGGCAGTTTTATTTTTGAAAAATCAAGATGTTAAAGTTATAGAATAAGAGTTATTTTTAAAAGATTTTTTAAATTATAAACTATCGATTTGCAAATTCACTTGAATTACATAGAAAGGTAAAGGAGACGTTTTTGTGTTATGTAATAAGGTAGTAAATAGTAAAGGTTTATTGTTTGTACTGCTTCAAATAATATTATATATGACGTTTCTTATCTTGGATTTTACCGGTGAATACATTAATATAGCTAGAAATATTAAATTCAGCATTATAATAATATGCTTTTGTTATGCAATTTTTCAGGGAAAAGGCGCAGACAGAAGCATCATTTTTTGTCTTAAGACAGCACTTCTATTTACAGTAATATCAGATCTGTTTATATTGATGATGGATTATTATATTTATGGAGTATTAACCTTTATCGTAGTTCAGCAGTTGTATGGTGCTCGTTTAATTCTATCTGAAATTGGAACAATTGATGGGGTCAAAGAAGGAATAGGAGATAGGTGGGAAGTAGAAATAAGAGATTGTGGAAAAGTAGGAATAAGAGATAAGGAAAAAAATGTACGGATATATAGCATAAGAGGTAGAAAAAGTAGAGAGCTATTTTTGAAAAAGTTAGCTCTTCGTATTTTTTTTCAGGTTGCGATCACATTATCGGTTTGTATCATGCTAATAGCTTTAGGTGCTTCGTTGGAGGTATTAATTATTATAAGTGCTTTTTATTTTGTATGTATCATTACAAATACGGTTACAGCAATTAAAGCTGCTTTTCATACTTCATATAACGAGGGAAATGTATTATTTGCCATTGGTATGGGACTATTTTTATTATGTGATATTAATGTAGGGATCTTTAATTTATCCAGTTTCGTAGCCCTTCCTGAGAACATCTATGATGTTGTTTATCCGATATCTTCTATATTGATGTGGATTTTTTATGCTCCATCGCAGGTTTTGATTACATTAAGTACAACAAAAATGGAAGGTATTAGGGACGATAAGGCAAATAGATAATTAATAGATTGAGCAAATTAAACAAAAAATTAAAAAAAGTTTATGTAAAAATATGTAACTAACGAGCTTGCCAATGGCAGGCTTTTTTGCTACAATAAAATGTATAAATCTACTTAATATATCTTATTTTACGGTACACACCGTATCTACATTATTTCATTACATTATCTTTTATTTCGGTAGTAAAAACCCAAAACATTTTTATTTATTCTAAGGGAGGATAATCCTCCTGATTAACACATCATAATTTTTTATTTTTAAAGGAGGATTTAAACACATGTTACAAGTAGTAAAGGAAACGGTAAGTAATTATAATACGTTCATCAATGATATTACCGAAATGGTAAAAGTGATGATGGGAGAGGATTTCTCCATCCGTATTTATAAAGTTACCAAGAATAATTCATTGGAATTGGACAGCCTGGTCATACTAAAAAAAGGAAATAACTTTACTCCCAATATATACCTACTACCTTATTATGAAGCTTATATGCAGGGGGTAGGCATACAAGAATTGGCTAAGAGTCTTTGTTCAACATATCGTAATAATTCTGTTCCGTCAGTGAATGAAAATTTTACATATTTATATGACGATATAAAGCCATACATTATTTATCGGTTGGTTAGCTATCAAAGAAATAAAAAACTCTTGGAAAAAATTCCTCATATTAAATTTCTTGATATGGCAATTACCTTTCATTGTCTAGTTCAAGAAGACAATGACGCAATTGGGACAATTCGAATAACAAACGAACATATGCAGATGTGGGAGACCTCCCTGCAAGAGCTTAACCTGTTAGCTGTCAATAATACAAATTATCTATTCCCGCCGGTCATTAAAAGTATGGATGAAGTAATCCTCGGAATGCTGAAAGAGGAATATATGAATGGTAAGGAGGACGATCTGTCTGATAAAATGCTAGATCGTTTTATTAATAATAACGATAATCCCAACGAACATAAAATGTACATTCTGTCGAATCAAAAAGGCATTAACGGTGCCACTTGTCTATTATACGAAAATGTTCTTAACGAATTTGCTGATAAAATTCACTCTGATTTCTTTATTCTCCCAAGTAGTATTCATGAAGTTATCTTTGTTCCATACGATAAAACGATTACTAAGGAAGCCCTAGCTGATATGGTAAGGGATGTGAATTATACCCAAGTGGCACGTGATGAAGTGCTATCTGACCAAGTTTACTTTTATTCAAGAGAAAATAATACGATTAGTATGTGAAATTTCCTCGTACACAATATAAGCTCTTAAGTATTTCTGTAGAATTCGAATAATTTAGTTAAAAAAGTATATTAGGTTGTACTGTAAGAATTTCTGTGTCGGGAGTTACTTCGGGAATAATTTCTTTAGGCTTATTTGCTGCTTCATGCACTGTTATCGTAGCTAATGTAGCGCTAATCTGGCCGAATATAGCAGCGACTTGTGGTATTTCATCCTCAGGTACACATTTTGCAATTCCGCAGGATACTGCAGTTATCAAAGATACAAGTTCACAAGAATTCATACTTTTCACCTCATACAAATATATGAGAGAAAGCTTGTTTAATTTCCTTGTTAGGTGTAATTATTCTCTTCAAAACTTGATAAAAGTGTGAATTGTAAAAAACATAATTCACACTTTTAGATCATGCGAGCAAAAAGCCTCGCAAAAACATGCGAGCCTTTAGCAGGCGTGGACAATAGCCTAAAAAGTAAGATTGATTCTCTGAAATAATTAATAAATAACATAAAAATAGTGATGAAAAATTAAATTTTATCATCACTATTTTTATAATGCACCTGACTGGATTCGAACCGGCGACCTTTCACTTCGGAGGCGAACGCTCTATCCACTGAGCTACAGGTGCAAATGAAAAAACCTATAAATAATGATAGGCTTTTTCGGACTATGTTATTATATAATATATAAATTACAATGTAAAGCAAGTTTTCAATGAAATTAGAGTTGATGAAGTTTAATTTTCAAGGAAACTTTTATTCAGATAACTTTTTCATTAAATATCTTTTTTTATACTTGATACGAGCATAATTACTTACCTTATTTAATATATTATAGTTTACTGCACCCCCTACAACTCCGACAACCGGAATTCCTTGTAAGAATTTTGCTGCTAATAAAGCGTCAGATAAAGCTTTAGCGGTAGCCTCCATTTGTAAATCAGGATTACAATCTGTGACTATATTATGGTCTATCTTAATTCCTTGCTGCTCCAAGTCGTTGTCATAGTTCTTTTGAGTTTCCCCTTTTGTTATTGCTGCACTAATCAGCAATAAAATATATACTGCTTCATCATCTGAATTGTATGGAAAACCATAACTTAATGCAACTTCATAAATTGTTTTAACCATAACAGAAAGAAAGAGAGGAATATCCGGTAATCCAATTCCAAGAAGACCAAGAACACCGCCCTCGAGTGCAGAAAAAGAGGAATTTACCATACTGGATTGCTTTGATTGCTTATCAAGCCTCTTAATATGCCGTTTGTTGAAATCTTTATTAATAGCATAATTATTAATATCAAAATCCATCTCGATTTTTTCTTTATTATAAGTTTTTTCTATATAAGGAGATCCCTTTTCAAAAACCAACTGGAACCCTTTATAAAATGCAATATTTAGTGTAGTTTCTAATTTTTCGGGAATTTTCTCCTGTATCTTATCCATGACGGGTAAAATTGTGGATTTTAATAGAGGATTTTCTGGTTTATTAAATATCAGGCTCTGTGTCAATAGTTGGGGTGGGATACCTTTGTATCCCGCCCCATTACTACGATTGGAGCCGTTTTAATGTTTGTCTCTATAATTCATGTTTTTGTGCATGCAAAATAAGCCTCATGTCCGTCG
>JAQUYQ010000150.1 GCA_028691795.1 Herbinix sp. | reverse complement strand
ACTTCCTTACTAGTATAACGGATACTTATCAGTTAAGGTTTTAATCATTTCCATCGTTTTTGCTTTGTTTGCATCTACATCCTTAACAAGGAGATAGATAGCTTCTGCGATAACATCCATATCCGCTGCGTTCATACCTCTGGTGGTTACCGCTGCTGTACCAAGACGGATACCGCTGGTAACAAATGGAGATGCTGGATCATTAGGAACCGCATTCTTGTTACAGGTAATATTTGCAGCATCTAGGAGTTTCTCTGTATCCTTACCGGTTACACCCATATTCTGAAGATCAACCAACATCAGATGGTTATCCGTTCCTCCTGAAACAAGGTTAAAGCCTCTCTTCATTAAACCATTAGCAAGAGCCTGAGCATTCTCAACAACTTTTCCTGCATATACTTTAAAGTCAGGTTGTAAAGCCTCTTTAAAACAAACAGCCTTCGCAGCAATTACGTGCATCAAAGGTCCACCTTGAATTCCAGGGAATACTGCTTTATTTAACTTATGCTCCTCAGCGAACTCTGCACTAGATAAGATCATACCGCCTCTTGGCCCTCTAAGAGTCTTGTGGGTTGTTGTAGTCGTTACATGAGCATAAGGAATCGGGCTATCATGGAAACCACCGGCAATAAGTCCAGCGATGTGAGCCATGTCTACCATTAAGTACGCTCCAACTTCATCTGCAATCTCTCTAAAGATCTTAAAATCTATCTTTCTTGCATAGGCACTGGCACCAGCTACAATCAACTTTGGTTTGCTTTCCTTTGCAATCTTTCTTAAATTATCATAATCAATAAAGCCCTGGTCATTTACTCCATAAGGTACGATATTGAAATAGCTACCGCTCATATTAACCGGGCTTCCGTGTGTTAAGTGTCCGCCATGAGCCAGATTCATACCAAGAACCGTATCTCCCGGCTTTACTAATGCAAAGAAAACAGCCATATTAGCCTGTGCACCGGAATGAGGCTGAACATTTACATAGGTACAGTCAAACAATTTCTTAGCTCTATCAATTGCAAGATTTTCTGCAATGTCAACAAATTCACAACCTCCATAATATCTCTTTCCTGGATATCCTTCGGCATACTTGTTGGTTAAATGGCTTCCCATCGCTGCCATTACAGCTTTACTTACAAAGTTTTCAGAAGCGATCAACTCAATGTGGCTGTTCTGTCTTCCAATTTCCAGTGATATTGCTTCAGCCAATTCAGGATCATATGATTTTACATCTTCAAATGAATACATTTTTTCAATTCCTTTCCGGTTTTATTACAGTACTTTTCACATTATCGATTAGTATATCATATAAAAAATCATTTTGGAAGTATAAATGCCCAGATACTCCATGATCATTCATAATAATATCTTATATTAGTTATTGTTTCAGATTATAACAGGAACGCCTACCACATCCAATCTATTCTTAAAGCTTAATTAAACATGACCTGCATTGACCTTATAAGCTTTCTGGTCCGAAGCTTAAAGGGAGTAATTCTTCCAGTAAGAATACCACATAATCCTCCTCCGACCTAGCCAGGATAACAAGAAAGTTCTTTGAATCTACAAATTCACGCATTACCTGTCGGCAAACACCGCATGGTGGGCAAAATTCTGTAATCAAGCCATTCTTCCCTCCAACGATAGCAATTGCGGAAAAATCTTTTTCTCCTTCACTGATCGCTTTAAAGAACGCGGTTCTTTCTGCACAATTACTAGGTCCGTAAGCTGCATTCTCAATATTGCAGCCCTTATAAACCTTTTGCTGCTTCGTAAGAAGGGCTGCTCCCACTTTAAAATGGGAATAAGGTGAATAGGAATTCTTCATTCCCTCTATGGCATCCCGTATCAGGTTCTTTGCCACAGAATGACTTACGATACCTTCTTTTGCCTGCAACTCTCCTCTTTCTAGAAGTATAAGACTGTTCTTCTGTTCCATTTCCTGTTGTTTGTTATCTTCTTCACTCATAAACAAAACCTCCCTGTCTGTCAAAATGTAGTTCTAATACCCAGTACCTTCCTGATTCTTTGCTAATTTAACAATTCTACTTGTTCCAAGTCTTGAGGCTCCCAGCCCAATAAACTTCTCAGCATCATCGTATGATACAATTCCTCCTGCTGCTTTGATACGAACCTCTTTACCAACATGCATTGCAAATAATGCAACATCCTCAAAGGTTGCTCCTGCTTTTGAAAAGCCGGTGGAGGTTTTAATAAAGTCTGCTCCTGCTTTGGTTACGATTTCACACATCTTAATCTTCTCTTCATCCGTTAATAAGCAAGTCTCAATAATAACTTTAAGAATTAGATTACCGCAGGCTACTTTGAGCTGTTTGATTTCCTCCAAAAGCAAACCATATTTTTTATCCTTGAGCAATCCAATATTGATTACCATATCAATCTCGTCTGCTCCATTTGCTATGGCATCCTTTGTTTCAAAAACCTTCACTGCAGTAGTATTGTATCCATTCGGAAACCCAATTACCGTACATACTTTGATCTGATCCTTTACATATTCTTTAACCTGCTTTACATAAGAAGGCGGGATGCAAACTGATGCTACTTTGTATGTGATTGCATCATCAGAGATTTGCTTGATTTCCTCCCATGTTGCTGTTTGAGTCAGTAGTGTATGGTCAACTTTTTCAAAGATTAGTTTCTTATCCATCATTTATTGTCCCTTTCCTTTTTACATCTGTGCAGTCATGCTACTTTTTAATCATATTCTGTTATCTGAATTTTATATCTTACAAAATATTATGTCTTTAAGCTTTCTGTCAGTATGCTTTTCTATCTGCATTTTCTATATGCATGCTATTCTTTCATACAATTTTGGTCATGCAATCTCTAATGCAATTTCCATCATATCTTTGAAAGTAAGCTGTCTATCTTCTGAAGATAAGGATTCACCCGTAAATACATGATCAGAAATGGTGAGTATACAAAGTGCCTTCTTTCCTGCTCTTGCAGCATTCATGTAAAGAGCTGCCGCTTCCATCTCTACCGCGAGAATATTCATCTTGCGCCACTGAGCATTGGCATCCTGATTATCATCATAAAAGGTATCTGAGGAAAGTATATTTCCAACGACTGTCTTAATATTCAATTTATCTGCCGCTTCAACCGCTTTGCGAAGCAAACCGTAATCAGCAATTGGTGAAAAAGTACCCGGAAGTTTATATTGCGCTGCAAAATTCGAATTAGTAGAAGCACCCATACCAATAACGATATCACGAAGTTTTACATCTTCAGCTATTCCACCGGCTGAGCCAATTCGGATGATGTTATCCACATCATAAAAATGAAACAGCTCATAAGAATAAATTCCAATCGAAGGCATTCCCATGCCGCCACCCATGACAGAAACTTTTTTTCCTTTATAAGTACCTGTAAAACCAAGCATATTTCTAACATTATTAAAACAAACTACATCCTCAAGGTAAGTATCTGAAATAAATTTTGCTCTTAACGGATCTCCTGGCATTAGGACAGTTTTAGCAATTTCTCCTGATTTTGCTTCATTGTGCGGGGTCGGTACGCTCATATTCATATCCTCCTCATAGATATTAAAGTTTTGTAGATCTTACAGGAGGATATTTCCTCCTCGTTGATATTAAAGTTTTATAGACTTTACTGGAGGATACTTCCTCCGGATTGATATTAAAGTTTTGTAGATTCTGCAGGAGGATATTTTCTCCTCAAAGATATCAAAATTTAGTAAATTCTGCAGGAGAATATTTCCTCCATGTTAAACGCAAATACTATATAATTTGGTAATATTATTACATTATTTTAGCATAATTTGAGGCGAAAGGCAATTAACGTTTCCCTATTTACCAATTCTTATAGTGTATTATTAATGAAATATTATACCGTCATTTGATCTCAATTTATAAAATTGTTACAATTTAATTGATTTCGTTGAGATAAATGATTATAATCACCATATACTTATACTGCTATAGAATGGAGTTGATTGTTTTGCATATGGCAGATTTCCTGACCGTTGATAAAATGCTAAAAAAAGAACAGCTATTAGGTGACTTACCTGCTTCCAAGACTGTATATAAAAATTTCTATAATATTGCCTGGCCAGCGACCCTGGAATCTCTATTCGTAGGTATGATAGGCGCTGTGGATACCTTGATGGTAGGCTCCTTGGGAAAGGGAGCTATTACAGCCGTTGGTATAACAAATCAGCCGAAATTAGTTCTGTTGGCTGCAATTTTCTCATTAAATATAGGTATTACTGCTGTTACAGCCCGGCGCAAAGGACAAGGTGATCAAAAAGGAGCTAATCAAACCGTTCGCGTAGGTATTATAGTTTGCGCGGTTGCTTCTCTTCTTATGTCTGTACTTGGTTTTATATTTGCTAAACCTATTTTAAATTTTTCCGGAGCAGACAGCACATATCTTTCTGATGCAGTTACATATTTTCGAGTTCTTATGTTCAGTATTCCCTTTCAAGCTCTTAATCTTACTATTAATGCTGCCCAGCGTGGCTGCGGTAAGACTAAAATTTCTTTAGTAACCAATCTAACCAGTAATGTAATAAATATTATCTTGGACTTTTTATTAATCAATGGCATCGGCTTCTTTCCAAAGCTGGAAGTGAAGGGTGCCGCCATTGCAACTACAGTGGGTGCATTTATTGCCTTTTGTGTCTCACTTGTGTCTCTTTTTCGTAAAAATGGTTACCTGTCCTTTCACTATAAAGCCAGTTGGTCATTACAAAGTATTGTTATACATCCTATTACGAAGGTAAGCAGCAGTGCTTTTATAGAACAGGTATTCATGCGGATTGGCTTCTTAGCATATGCTGCTATCGTTGCCAGGCTTGGTACTACGGAATATGCTACCCATATAATATGCATGAATATATTATCCCTTTCCTTCTGCTTTGGAGATGGTCTGTCCAATGCTGCTTCCGCACTCGTTGGACAAAATATAGGTGCAAAAAGACCGGATTTATCCATAGTATATGGTAAAACCGGTCAGCGTCTCGCCTTTTTAATTTCCAGTATTGTATTTTTTGTCTTCCTATTTGGAAGAAGTTTTCTAGTATCCTTATTTAGCAAAGATGTCGCTATTATAGCACTCGGCTCCAATATCATGCTTTTTATTGTCGTGTGCACACATATGCAAACCTCACAAGTTGTTTTTAACGGATGCTTAAGAGGCGCCGGTGATACCGCTTACGTAGCAGCTATTTCTCTCATAAGCGTTGCTCTAGTTCGTCCTCTGCTAACCTGGGTTTTATGCTATCCGATTGGTCTCGGATTATATGGAGCTTGGACTGCTTTATTGGTTGACCAATGTTTTCGACTGGTTACAAGTTATAAACGTTTTTCCAGCGGCAAATGGACAACAATTGTATTATAATCAATTAATCTGCTCAGTAATTTCTCCGCTTTCCTTATCCACTGTATACCAGCCATAGGTGACCGTATGACCAATGCCTGTCTCCGGCTCATCTACGACGAATTCATAAAGATGAATTAAGTAATCCTTTTCTGTACCGACCTCGCCTTCATAAACCAGATAATAATCAGCAAATGTTAATTTATAAATATATTTATCCGTTGAGTTCTTCTCATAAATTTTATCAAAATTATCTGCGTAGTGTTCCTTTACAAGATCCAATGCTTCCATCGGAGTAATGTACTGCTCATTCTTATGATAAATATAATCCGGTAGGTTAAAACCTGAAGTATCTATGGTTAAATCTATACCAGGAACATTTATACCAAAAATGATGAAAAAATAGAGAAGTAGCTGTCTCATACTGTATCCCCTTTTAGTCTGATAAAATGTCATCCAATAAA
>JAQUYQ010000021.1 GCA_028691795.1 Herbinix sp. | reverse complement strand
AAGAGTAGGTAATCCATATCGAACTTCTAATCTACGATTTTTGTAATAAAAGCCGTAGGTCTATTAAAGTTACCCTTCTGTATGAAAAACAAATCAAAATACTTCTTGACTATTTACCAAATTGCTATCTTGGTAAAATAGCCTTTATCCGTAAAATTTAAAATTAATAACTTGATAGCGTCTTCATGCCTCATTATGCCACCACCTCTTCAGGAGCATCAATATAGAAGCAATCGTTAAAAAGTAATATATTTTTACCCTTGCATACGACTACAAGCGACGGATCATCTTCCCCCTGTAAGAATACAATAATCACACCTTCCACTTCCTTAGAAATATCAGTAATGATGGTATATACCTTTTCCTCTTTAAACTGACATAATGAATTTCCATCAGCCGTAAAACCGCATTCACTCAAACAGGTGCTATCCAACGCATCAGCAATAACAGACTCCCCAAATGAGATCATTCCATGTTCAATATGTTCGTTGCCGGATACAATAAAATCTAAGTAAGTATCATAAACTAATCTAGCTGTATTAGGCCCCGTCATGTAGAAACCGTCCATCTTAATTCTACTGAAAGTCTTTTTATCATCATTCTTATAAGTAGTAATGATAATCGGATCATACTTCATTCCGTCTGGTTCATCTGCATCAGGCTTATTATAGCCACCAGACACATCCACTGAGATTCCCTTAATGCTACTTTCAATGTAATCCTTGATATCCTCTAACTTCTTTCTTCTCTCACAGTAACCTTCTACCACAAACGAATGTGCATTCTGAACCTCTACCTTCTGAGACAGTTCACTCGAATCTACTGCATTTTTAATTTCCACCAATTTCTCAATATTTACATTTATCATAATTTATTATTCTCCCTATAATTTTTTTGGAGGGCAGTGGATTCACCACCACCCCAATGTTATGTTCTAGTTATCTTTCTTCTTATTAAGTTCCATCTGTCCCCATGGTGTCTCAGCATTACCTTTTACAATCTGGTCAAACATTTGAGCCATCTGAGCCTTATTCATCCCTTTTACCATTTCTAGTGCTTTTTCTTTTGATACTTCATCATAAATTTCATCAATTAGCTGATACGGTAAGCCATAGTGTTCCGCAACATCTTTAATTACCTTTTGGTCATGTTTGGACGGATAATACGCTCCATCTTGCTCTTTGTACCATTCCCATCTTGCTTTACATAAATCGTGAATTTCTTCCTTAACCTCTTTGGTAAATACTTTTTCTTGAACGTATGACATAATATAAAATCCTCCTTCGATGCTAACTTGTCATTGACAAATCAGGTGGAGAAACCTATAATTAGCATTAACTATTTAAGTAACTACAGATTCCTCAGTTAATTGGGGCTTAACTTTCTAAAGTGTTAGCGCACTCTGGAAAGTTTTTTTATTTATAGTTATCTACCTAAGGGTAGTTACTACCATACTATGGGCTGTATTACAATTAACCCATCGTTAAAATACAATTTATAACAATCCAAAACTTCATCCTCTTGATGATATGTACTTACCTTTTGAATGCATGATCTCACAAGATTGCCAATTACCAGACGATTCGATACAATTACTCCATCTGAATCGTAAAATAAAATCACACCATCTTCTTCCTCAACTTCGATTGTTCTTATTAAATGGACTTTCTTCTCATGATTCTGAAAATTCTCTGTAATCTTGAATAATGTTACTCCGTTATTGCAATCTTCCATAACAAGACTCTCTACAAACTCATCAATCGTTAATTCCTTTTCGTTTTCTAATAATGTACTCATAATGATATCCTTCCCTTCTTATAATAAGTAATTATATTCGTGGCTGTAATGCGATCCGAGCTTTCACATTAAAAACTCGTCAAACTTGTCCTCCAACATCCGTTTCACATTAAAACGAATAAACTTGTCCGATACCAAACCATTACAGCCATGTATTGGTTTTCTTTATGCCTTGTCCTCTTGCTGTTGGTATAATCATATCACCGTATTCACCATATGTCAATCACCAGTTTCACCATTTATAAAAATTATTCGGTGAACAATAAATATATTTGACTTCTTTCACCAAATGCAATATAATATTTAGTAGAAAGAGGTGAATCACATGCTTCCATTAAGGATAATTTTGAATGATAATGTAAGGGCATATTTAAGAAATTTACGCTTAGATAACAAAATAGATAATAAAGTTTTGACTGCCGAAGAACTTTCTTTGTTAATTGGTAAAAATCGTGCTTGGGTATCACAAATAGAGAGTGGACGTTTAAAAACGATAAGACGTGAGGATATAATATCTTTTTTTAATTTTTTTAACAATACCGATACTTCAAACGCTGAAAAAGACATTGAATTTTTTTTGAATAATAATAACGACACTTTAAAAGCTAATGAAATGAATGATGATAATTGGGATAATGTTGACACTGAATTAATAACAGATGATAGTTTTAATTTACTTTTAGATTCTCTCGTAAATTCATTTAATAGAATTTACGTCAAATTATCAAAAGAGGAACAAAGAATAATGACTAATTCTATATACGCTCTACTAGAAAATTACAACACAAATTCAGCTATGACAAATAGAATAATCGGATTACCATTTCATTATATTCTTGACTGTTCAGATAATAAATTAAAAACAAATTTTCTTAATAATTTAGCCCATATGACTAAAACATATATTACTCAAATAATAGACGATCAAATTCCGATAGACCCTAATAATGACAGTAATTAAAAAAGTCCACCACCGCTCCGGCAGCTCCACCGCCTTTTATTTTTTAATTAAGAAATATATCCAACAAAAAAGAGGACATTTACCAGATATTCCGGTAATTGCCCTCTTTTAATTTATTTGATTATCGGATTGTCATATTACATTATTAATGGTCTATATCATTGTTAAAATCAAGTCTATACAAAGAAATAAGCCACTCAAATACCGTAGGCATAGATTTATACCTAATTGATACTAACGTGGCTTAAAACAGCTCTGAACCATTAATTTGTATTGCCATTATGGGGAAACTGATAATTGGATTTCTATTGGGGAATACAAAATAGTTACTTATCTTCATCTTTATAACACATTATTTATCACGCCCTTTCGGTTCAATTCCATGTATTCTCTTATTTACTTCGTCACTATGATACAAATACGGGTTACAATCACGTTCAATCTGTTTCTTTTTCTCTCTGTTTCTTAGTCCAAAATATGCTAATATTCCCAATCCCAATGATACGATATTCAATAATGTTTCCATGATATCCTCCTACGCAGCAAATGAAATCATTATTGACTATAATCCGATCCTTTCTTTGCGTTCAGCTAAATACTTTTGGTAGTCTTTGTTTCCTTTCCAATTAGCATATTGGTCATATAACCATGCTCCTAAAAATGCTAACGGCAATAAAAATAATCCCATGGTTCGCTCTACTTTCTGCCAAAAGTCCAAATTTGTTTTTGTGTTATCTTTTTTGTAATATCCATTTCAGATATAAAAAGTTCTTGTTCTTCTGGTTTCATATTCTTAACAATAGATAAGGCTGTAGTAGGTGTAACAATTCCTGTGTCTACTAAATCAACAATTTCCGGAATTAATTCTGTTAATTTCTTACAATTCTGAATAGTATCAACTGATAATCCCACCATATTAGCTAAATCAGATTGAGAGGAGATAACCGAATTATTCGGTTTTCTACCATTTTGTCCTTGTCTTACTTCATAAATCCTTTCTAATTCCTTAATACATCTACCAAATTTGATAGGATTAGGATTACCAATACCACGTTGGCGAAGATTGGTTTCAATTAGATCCAGCTATTTATAACTCTTCTTTATAGATAAAGTTTTCTTAGTACCATCCATAAATACTATTTCAGCAGATTTAAGATACATTTTTCCTGTTGCATTATTATAAATTACTGCATCCCAATAATATGAATCTGTCACTCCATTTTTTATGGGTCCCGTTATTTTTAAGCGTTGATAATTGGTATTTTGAATTTCACAATAAGCAGGATCTCCAACCGTATTATAAAAATAGGTATTAAAATATACATATTTTATTGTTTTCCCAAAATTATTTTGAAAGGTAATATATGGTTCAATACCTCCAACATAGTTTATATCAAAACTTGCTTCTGTAATATACAATAATGGTCTGCTACTAACCGCAACTGTACATTTTACAGTATTACCACCTTTCATTTTACCGCTAATAGTACAATTACCGGCTTTTACACCTGTTATTTTACCTTCATCGCTAACCTTAGCCACTTTATTATTGGATGAAGACCAAGTTATAACATTTATTTTCTTGCCACCTTCAGTTGCTTTTATTGTAAGTGTTTTACTGTTCCCGACGTATAAACTCAACTTTTCTGTTGTTGATATTTTTGTTGCGTATAATGGCTTAACAATCACTTTACACTTTGCAGTATTACCACCTTCTAATGCAGCCTCAATTATACATTCCCCTGCTGACACTCCTTTTATTGTTCCATATTTTGATACCGTGGCTACATTTTCATTAGATGTACTCCAAGTTATGCCTGCACTATACGCTCCACTTGGTAAAAGAGTAGTCTTTAGTTTTTTTGAATCTCCAACTACTACAGTTGTTTTTTCTGGAATAGATATATTGTCTGCATAAACTGATACATTTTCCATATTAAATGAATATTGTAATTGTTCCAAATTATCCGTATATCCAAAAATACTAATCGTATATTTTCCAATACCTAATTCAAATGTCTCTGTCTGCGTTTCTCCTTCATTAATCTCCCAATAATCAGTATAAGTATTGTATTCATTATCATCTAAATCAAAAGTAATGTAATTATAATCCCCATCATTATTTGACACATTATCTACCGAAACACTTATCTTTATCTTCATTTTCTCCTTTATAGCAAATGTATATTGTCGATATTCGGTCAATAGAGTAGTATCAGAAATTGTATCTTCAATGGAAATTTTAGTATTCGTATTTGCATAACAATCTGATGGTGTGATTAGTATATAAATTAAAATCATTACAAGAGTAAACGAAAATAGTTTCTTAAAGTACTTATTACTTATCATAATTATTATTCCTCCCTATAATTTATAGGAATATATTACCACTCTGGCACCAACAAGTAAACCCATAATTTTCTATCATTTAACAGAGCCAACCAAATGCTTATTTTATTTTACTCTCAGGTAGCAGTTTATCAGTATTAACTTCCAACTCCTCAATTGAAGAATTAATAGGCTTGTCCATATTTTCATTATCACTTTTCTTCCTATCATTTTTCTGATATAAATAAAGTGCTGATGCTGCTAATGTTAAAATATAAAATATAATTTTCAGCATCATAATAGATCACCTATGAATTCTTGAAGTGTCTTTTCTGCAATACAAATACACTCATAATCTATTTTCTGTTCTATTTCTTCTAATCTATATCTTCTTAAGTCAGAATCCGTTCTCATTTTTTCGATTGAATCATTACAATCTTCACACTTAGGCTTTTTAGCCATATTGACAAATTCCGTTTTTAAAGCTTCGGATATAAGAGGATGAAAATGGTAGTTGTAAATATCAGAACATAAATTATATCGAGCCATTCTAGGGTTAATAATAAAGATTTTAAATATATTAATTATTGAAATGCGATATTCTCCTCTTATAAAATTGACTGCATGTAATCCATAAAATGCAAAAGCCTTCAAATCTTTATTCTTTATTCCATATGTATGTAATTCTGTTTGAATTTTTGTAAAATTATTAAAGATAACTTCAATTTGAGACAGTTGATCATTATCATTCCAATTATCCATCCATAATTTAAAATGATTCAAAAGTACCTTAAAAGCAAACTTTATCGTATTTGGATAAAAATCCATATTATCTCCAAGTAACTTATTAAGATTTGAATTAACTAATTTTAAATTTTCATAATCTACACGTACTTTTTTAATATTATCTTTGGCTTCGATTGCATAACATAATTCATCGATATCGAAGTCCGGCTGTTGCATATAATCCTCCACATTGTAATATTTCAGTTTGGGAATACTTACTTATCCCTGTCTGCATATTATAATATAAACTGTATACAATTTTAAGTCAACACAAGATTATCGCATATTGTTGTGTACTCAATTCAATTTTGGTTTAATATCTTTTGTTTATATTATGCACAATTAATAATATTTTCTATATTTCTATTACATCTTTATCAGTAAATTGGCTTGTTTTAAGAATGTCTGATATTGATATTATCAAGTTAACTTTAGTTTAACGGCCTATAATAACCATAAGGACTTTCCAATTTTTATAATTTAGGTAAAAATCATCTCTATTAATATATTATTATGTAAAAATAAGTCATAATGTTTTTATGAAACTTTTAAATATGTTGTAAGGTTTAATATTGTTTATTATAGCTTGTTAAAAATGACGAATTTGTTATGATATAGCTATTTAGAGTTACGAATTAATTCGATAAACAGGCTCAATATAAAGGATTAGTAAAATTTTAAAGAGAAAATAATAATAGAATTTTAGAATGTTAATTGCTTCAGGTATTGAGTTTAGAAGCAACTCACCGACTAAATATGATGAGTATAGGCCTTCAGTTTAAAACGAAATCGTAGAATTGCTCAAAATACAGAACTTTGTTCGTTTACTGGATTTTTCAAGTTGCGTTCGAAGTGAATCAGATAAGGTATATAATAAATAAAGACCAGCCATTAGCTAGTCCTTATAGTTTAATATGTTGTTTATTGAACTTTTGATATGGAATAAAGCAAAAGTTTTGAAATCAATGTAGTTTTCTTCCATTGAATCAATAGCTTTAAATAATCCGGCTATTCCAGCATCATATAATTCTTCATAATTGCTTTTACCAATATATCGTTTAAGTTCATTGTCAATCAGCTTTCTGTATTCAAAATACAAAGCAAAATTCAACTCTATTGTGAAATCCATTTTACTACCTATCCTGCAAAGAACAATTAATCATTCACTGGGTTTCTTATCATTTTTACTTTTTCATCTGATAGCTTAATATTATCATTTCTCTCAACAATACCATAAATATTTTGAATATCACTAATTGCTTCTTTATTATCTTCAAGAATTTTTACTTCTCTTGCTGTTCTTTTTTCTACATCTTTGGCAAGAATCTGCTCAACTTCATTATACGTAGCATTAATGTTCATAATTTCCCTACTGTGCTTTATTAGAAACTTTGTTGTCTTATCTATCTTTTTTCTACGTCTATTTTTTATTTTGAGCCGTGTATGATTTATAACATGAGGGATTCTTTCAACAAATAAAGTTATTATCGAACCAACAAATAATAAAATTATAGAGTCTATGTTATTATTCAAAAAATCAATCATATATTTCATCTCCATGAACCAATCCAATCTTGAAAAATTTCATTCTTGCTATATTTCATTTTACTACTTTGTAATATTTTTGCAACTATTAAACACTAAAATAAAAGCATTAGATTTTAATGCTCATGTTTTAATTCTTAATATGAATACATAAAAAAAGCAACCTCGGACTCATCAACTTACGTTGAAATTATCTTGGTTACCTTTTTGGTTACCTACGAAATTATCTAGGATGCAAATCCTCCATTTCTCTAGGCTTTTTAGCAGCTCGTAGGGGAATCGAACCCCTGTTTCCGCCGTGAGAGGGCGGCGTCTTGACCCCTTGACCAACGAGCCTCAAGAACAATATTTATATTATACTATCTTGAGGAAAAAAGCAAGCTTTTTTTCATATTTTTTTGAATTGTTTTACCAATTAAAACACTTTTAAGTAATTTTTACTACTAACTCCCTTATAGTCAAGGTTTTATGGCCTTTTTCATTAATAAGAAATTAATGTTTTATTTAAACTATTCTATTACTCTTCACGTAATAATAGCAAAAACCAGCTGTATTATGAGCAAGATGATTTGGCAAGCCTATAGAAAATCCATCAAAGACATTTGGTTCGATAAAGGAAGATCTCCTAAAAGTCCCATCGTCGCCATATTATCTACTACCGTGGAGCTGACCTTACAACGAACTTTAAAATCATCCCTGGATAAGAATATGCCCTGTTTTGCAGCTTCTACCACACCGTCGGCAGCCTTATCACCAAGTCCGTCTATCGTACTTAAGGAAGGCATTAACTTACCTTCGATAATCTGAAAGGCATGTGCCTTGGCTCTATAGATATCAATTGGAAGGAAGGTAAAACCTCTTGCATACATTTCCTGTACAATACGCATATCCTTAAAAGTATCCTGCTCCTTCTTCGTTAAGATATTACTTCTCCTCTTGTAATCTGCAATATGCTGCTCCAGTCTCTCTTTACCAAGACACATCAGTTCATAGTTAAAAGCGGAAGCGCGGATACTAAAATATGCTGTGTAATATGCTAAAGGATAATATACTTTAAAATAAGCAATTCGGAAGGCCATCATAACGTAGGCTGCTGCATGTGCCTTCGGGAACATGTATTTTATCTGCTTACAGGACCAAATATACCAATCCGGAACTCCCGCGGCTACCATCGCCTCCTCCATGTCAGGGGACAGGCCTTTACCCTTACGAACGCTCTCCATGATTTTGAAGGATTTTCCAGGTTCTACTCCGGTTGCAATCAGATAAATCATGATATCGTCACGAGTACAGATTGCCGTAGTAAGAGTACAATTGCCGTTTTGAATTAAGGTCTGGGCATTGTTTAGCCAAACGTCCGTACCATGGGACAGACCGGAGATACGTACCAGATCGGAGAAAGATTTTGGCTGCGTATCCTTAACCATCTGCATAACGAAATCTGTTCCAAACTCAGGGATACCTAAGCAACCCAGTTCACAGCCGTCCAAATCCTTTGGTGTTATGTTTAAAGCACTTAAATCATGGAATAAACTTAATACCTTCTGGTCATCTAATCGTATTTGCTTAGCATCAAGACCGGTCAAATCCTCCAGCATACGTATCATGGTCGGATCATCATGGCCGAGGATATCGAGCTTCAAAAGGTTGTGATCAATGGAGTGATAATCAAAATGTGTAGTTATTGTCTTGGTCGTCATATCGTTCGCCGGATGTTGCACGGGAGTAAAAGAATAGATATTTTCTCCATGAGGCATAACAACAATACCGCCGGGATGCTGCCCGGTCGTTCTTCTTACACCAACCAAACCATCTATAATACGTTCAATTTCAACATTACGCTTATGGATTCCACGTTCTTCAAAATAATTTTTTACGTAACCGAATGCTGTTTTTTCTGCAAGTGTTCCGATGGTGCCTGCACGGAAGGTATGTCCTTTACCAAAGAGTACTTCCGTATAATCATGTGCCTTACTCTGATATTCACCCGAGAAGTTAAGGTCGATATCGGGTTCCTTATCACCATAGAAACCAAGGAAGGTTTCAAAGGGTATATCATGCCCATCTTTCGAAAGTGGTTGTCCGCAACTAGGACATAATCGGTCCGGCATATCACAACCGGAGCTTCCACCAAATTTTTTAACTTCTTCCGATTCAAAATCGGAGAAGAAACAATTGGTACAGTAATAATGAGGTGCCAAGGGATTTACCTCAGTAATTCCAGCCATGGTTGCTACGAAAGAGGATCCTACAGAACCACGGGAGCCAACCAGATATCCATCTTCATTGGACTTCCAAACAAGCTTCTGCGCAATAATATACATAACGGCAAAACCGTTATTAATAATTGATTTCAGTTCATGCTCCAGACGTTCTTCAACCGGCTTTGGTAGGGCCTCTCCATACATCGAATGTGCCTTATCATAGCAAATATTACGTAAGTTCTCCTCCGAATGGGGGAGTACAGGAGGACATTTATCCGGACGTACCGGAGATATCTTCTCAATACGATCAGCAATCAGGTTTGTATTTGTTATTACGACCTCTTCTGCTTTCGCCCTGCCAAGATAAGCGAACTCTTCCAGCATCTCTTCCGTTGTACGTAAGAACAAAGCCGGCTGATCATCCGCATCCTTAAAGCCCTTCCCGGCAAGAATAATCTTTCGGTATATATCATCCTCGGGTTCAAGAAAATGTACATCACAGGTAGCTACTACCGGTTTATTATATTCTTCACCAAGAGCTATAATCTTCTCATTAATTGCAATTAAATCTTCCCGTGAGTTGATATCCTTATCATCACTACGCTCACTTCGAATCATAAAGTCATTATTACATAGCGGCTGTATTTCAAGATAATCATAGAAATTCACAAGTCTTGCTATCTGCTCATGGGACTGGTTGGTAAGTATTGCTCGGTAAATCTCACCTGCTTCACAAGCTGAACCAAGAATTATCCCTTCCCTGCACTCCATAAGCAGACTCTTGGGAACCTTTGGTCTTTTATTATAGTATTCGAGATGGGACAGAGAAACCATTTTATATAGATTAACTCGTCCCACATCATTCTGTGCAAGGAAAATAGCATGATATGCTGGTAGCTTACGGATTGCTTCAGTGGAAAGTCTCCCCAGCTTGTCAATCTCATTAATTTTTGTAATTTCACGTTCTTTTAGCATTACACTAAGCTTTAGATAAATCTCAGCCGTTGCACCTGCATCATCTACTGCACGGTGATGATTTTGCAGGGATACATTCAGCGCTTTCGCAACGAGATTCAGTTTATATCTATTTAATTCGGGTAGTAAAATTCTTGATAGACCTACCGTATCGATTACTGCAAAATCAATTTTAATTCCCATTCTTTCTGCATTTTTATTAATAAACCCTACATCAAAGGAAGCATTGTGTGCTACCAGGCAGCAACCCTCACAAAATGCCAGGAATTGTGGTAATACTTCTTCAATCTTAGGGGCATCGATAACCATATCATCCTTAATGGATGTCAGTTGTTCAATCTCATAGGGGATTGGAATTTCAGGATTTATAAAAGTACTGTATTTGTCTACAATCTGACCGCTGATAACCTTTACTGCACCTATTTCGATAATTTTATCATTATTCTGGCTAAAACCGGTGGTCTCAATATCAAATACGACGGTAGGGTCATCCAGACTCTGTTCCTTTGCATTTGTAACGACCTCCTTGATGTCATCCACCAGGTAGGCCTCCATGCCATAGATAATCTTAAAATCCTTTGCACGTTTCTGCTCATTTTCATCGGAATAATCCTTCGGATTAAGCGTATGATTTGCTTCCGGAAAGGACTGAACTACGCCATGATCGGTAATTGCTATCGCCTTGTGTCCCCATTTGAAAGCCTTTTTTATCAGTTTTTTTACATCAATAACCGAATCCATGTCACTCATCATTGTATGGGCATGAAGTTCAACCCTCTTTTGAGCAGCAAGGTCATTTCTTGAGGAAGTAAAATCACTTATTGTTTTAATTCCCACTACAGAACCAATGGTAATATCTTTTTCATAAGTATCCATCTGAGCAACACCCTTAAGCTGATAGAAACCACCAGGCTTTAATACGGATGTAATTTCATCCACCTCGATTGTTTTAGCATATAGTTTTACCTTGATGGAATCTGTAAAATCCGTAAGAATAAACGTAACAATGCTTTTCTCATTTCCAATTGTCCTGTTATCCGGTTTGATAAGTTTACCACGAATCACAACTTCTCCGATTTCTGCATTGACATCGAAAATCGGCATAGAACTGCCTTCAAAATTTCTACCATATACCACAGAAGGGTCCGTAGGAAGTTTACGATAGCTGCCCTTACCCTTTTCATAAGCACTTTTTCCATAACCCTGTTTTGCAGGTGCTGCTTTCGATGTTTCAGAATAAGATTTATTAGGCTCTTCTGGTTTATTATTCATCTTGTTTCCTGCCGGGGTCTGAACAGAACTATCCGACATAGCGTTTTGATTACTTTGCGTACTTTGGGAATCCTTTATGTAATCCTCTTCTGTAGCTTCCTTCTCTGACATACGAAGCATCTGTTTTTTATACTCTTGTTCAAAATCCTCTTTTTTAACATTAGGTTCCATATAATCTAAATTTACATGTACTGTATAATTGAATCGTTCCTGAAACATCGTCTCAAGAAAATCCTTAAGCTTTGACATCTTTTCTTTTACAACGCAGCTATCCGTCACATGTATGGTCATTTTCATTTCATCAATGTTTACTTGTGCATCCTTGAAGATATGATAGGTGACAACACTCTCTTCCTTCATTTCTTCTAAAATGCTGTCTCTGTAAATCGGATACAGCTTCGCAAGATTATATTGCACGGATAGTTCAAACTGAGGTTTAAGTATTGCTATATTACCCGTATTTAAAAAGAGCTGCCGGTTAAGCAGTTCTTCCATCTTTCTAATATTTTGCCTGTTGATCAATCGGGAGCTCTTCAAGCAAACAAATAATTTCTTCGTTTGCTTGGAGGCGAGAACCTTAAGTACTTCAACCTCATTATAAAGCTTCTGTAATTCCTGATCTGCAGTTATTTTTTCAAATGCTTCAAAAAACAGCATATCCATTCTCCTTTTAAAAGCTGTGAAGACAAGATAAATTGATATTTCAATTCCCTTGTCATGAATAAGGTTTATTCCTTTCTTACTTATTTCCAGGTAAGCAACTCTTCCCTTAACTCCTCCAGAAGATATTCTTCCGGAACTTTTCGAACAATCTCACCCTTTTTAATAATAAGGCCTTCTCCCTTACCACCAGCAATTCCTATATCAGCTTCCTTGGCTTCCCCCGGACCATTTACAGCACAGCCCATAACAGCTACCTTGATATCAAGATCCATATCAGCAACCATTTTTTCAACCTCCGTTGCCAATTTGATTAAATCAATTTGCGTTCTTCCGCAGGTCGGACAGGAAACGACTTCTACTCCACCTTTACGGTAACCTAAGGTTTTTAAAATAATTTTCGCTGATTTTATTTCTTCAACCGGATCTGTGGTTAGGGATACACGAATGGTGTCTCCGATTCCCTGATTAAGAATAATTCCTAAACCAAGCGCAGATTTGATATTGCCTGCATTCACTGTACCAGCTTCCGTAATTCCAACATGTAGTGGGTATTGTGTAAGCGGCGCAATCAACTCATGAGCTTTGATACACATCATTACATCGGATGACTTAATACTGATGACCATTTGGTCATAATCCATAGCTTCAATTCTTTTCACCTTTTCTAATGCACTTTCCACAAGACCTTCTGCGGTTACCTTGCCGTATTTAGCTATAAGATCCTTCTCTAAGGACCCGCTGTTTACGCCAACGCGAATCGGTATACTTCTCTCCTTCGCAACATTTACAACTACCTTAAGCTTTTTATCATCTCCAATATTACCCGGATTGATGCGGATTTTATCTGCACCATTTTCCATAGCAGCAATCGCAAGCCGATAATCAAAATGAATATCCGCAACCAGAGGTATCGATATATTTTTCTTTATCTCAGAAAGTGCAACAGCAGCCTCTTGACTTGGAACTGTACAACGTACTATGTCACAGCCAGATTCCGTAAGACGTTGGATTTGCTCTACTGTAGCCGTAACATCCTCCGTTCTGGTGTTGGTCATTGACTGGATTAAAATCGGATTACCTCCACCAATTACTCTATTCCCAATTTGGATAACTTTTGTATTGTCACGATACATAACGTCACAACCTTTCATCTAACCCATAAAACAATTATAGGGTTTGTCTAATTACATTAATATAAAAATTAAATTTACTTAATCATAATACTATTTATTAATAAGTAGGATTTATTAGATTGTCTACTTGTAAACTATATCTCATTTTTGTGAGGTTGTTATGTTAAATTTAACGAGACCGGCCGACCGAGGGTGCACATGCTTTGTCAAGACTCAGTAACAATGCTGTTCCAATGGACAGCATTGTTATATGTTATGAGGCTTGTAAAAAGCATCCCGACAGGAGGGAAAGGCCGTTAAATTTTAATATAACAGCATCACAAAAATGTACACTATCTAGAATTATGTTACCCCATAATATTTCGGATATCATTAAATAATACAAACACCATAAGAAGCATCAGCAGTGCCATACCAATCATATGCACCACAGCCTCTTTTTCCTTTGGTACTGGTTTCCTTCGAATTGCTTCAATAAGGAGAAATACTAATCGTCCTCCATCCAATGCAGGTAGCGGAAGAAGATTCATAACTCCCAGGTTCGCGCTTATTAATATACTGAAATTAATAAGTTCTAACAGCATTACCCTAATACCATAATCCTTTGAATTTGTCACAATATTTCCAACAACATTTACAATACCTACCGGTCCTGAAATCTCTTTTGCACTTACTCTTCCGGTAACTAGATAGAAAACACTTTTTATTGTATTTACAATGTTTGATTTCAGTTCAAAGAAACTATATTTCACTACTTGAAGCGCAGACACCTTTTGATAAGATAAATTAGAGCTCCAGCCCATATTATATCCACTATTTACCAACTTAGGAATAACACTAATCATTATCGGATCGCCTGTTCCGCCTTTAAGGTAACTGATGTTTACCGCATCGCCTGTTAAAGGATTGTTTTTTAAATAGGTTTTCAGATCCTGACCCTTCACAATTTCTGTTCCATTAATTTTTACGATGACATCACCAACAGCGAAGCCTGCCTCTGCTAGCGGATAACCCTCCTCTAAAATAGTTATCTTTGCACTTACTCCATCAACTGTATAATTATCAATGCCTAGCAGATACGTATCCTTCCATACAGGAGTAATCAATGTTGTATTCATTTTACCGTCTCTTAAATAAGTAATCTTAATCGGTTCTTCTGATAACGAGTTGAAATAATAGTAATAGCCAATCTCCCGCCCAAAATGAATCGGTGAACCATTGATTTTAGTAATCAAATCGTCTTCAACTAATTTCCCGTCTGCAGGACTTCCTGCTTTTACATCAGTAACATAAGGTTTATCAACACCTACATTGCCTAATAAGATTAGTGATAAAACAAAAGCTAAAATAAAGTTAAAAAATGCCCCTGCAAAAATAACTGAAAATCTTGCCCAGACACCTTTTTTATGAAAAGCTCCTTCATCATCCACTGTTTCATCTTCACCTAACATCATACAGGATCCGCCGATAGGAAAAAGTTTTAAGGAATATCTTGTTCCGTTTCTTACAAAACTGGCTAACCTTGGGCCCATACCTACAGAAAATTCAGTTACGGTAATACCATTCTTTTTTGCAAGTAGGAAATGCCCTAACTCATGTACAATTACAATTAAACCTAATATTAATATTGCTACAATTACATTCATAAAATATTTACAGTCCTTTCTTGTTATCCATTATAAATGAACAAGTATTCCATCGATACCTTAGTAATGGAACACCATATTTTATTTATATTATATGGATTTGGATAATTCTCTTACAAAATCATATGTCTGCTGTTCCGTATTCAGAATTTCATTAAGCGTTGGATTAACAATAAGTTTATGGTGGCTCATCGCTTCCCCAATCAGTTCAGGTATAGCAAGAAACGGTAGCTTGCCTCGTAAGAATTCAGCAACAACCCATTCATTCGCTGCATTATAAACCGTTGGCATACTTCCACCCAGTCGACCAGCCTCATATCCCAGTTTAAGTCCATAGAAGGTTTCTATATCCGGTTCTTCAAAGGTAAGTTGTTTTAATTTTGTAAAGTCAACTCGTTCTGAATTAGAAAGCGGTTTTCTACAAGGATAAAATAATGCATATTGGATAGGAAGCTTCATATCAGGAACACCCATTTGCGCAATGATGCTGCCATCGATATATTCCACCATGGAATGAATAACACTCTGAGGATGAACTACTACCTGGATTTGTTCCAAGCTAACATCAAATAACCATGCTGCCTCCATCACCTCTAACCCTTTATTCACCATGGTTGCAGAATCAATGGTTATCTTCTGCCCCATTGCCCAGTTTGGATGATTTAAAGCATCTTTCGGTTGTATTTCTTTCAGTTCCTGAGTCTTTCTTCCACGGAAGGGTCCGCCTGAGGCTGTTAATAAAATTTTATCTGCTTGTTTCTTATCTTCTCCATTTAAGGATTGAAATATAGCAGAATGTTCACTATCAACCGGAAGTAACGCCACATTTTTTTCTTTAATTAATGGCATTATAATATGTCCTGCAGTTACTAAAGTTTCCTTGTTTGCCAGAGCAATATTTTTACCTGCTTTGATTGCTTCCATCGTTGGTCTGATACCAATCATGCCAACCATAGCGGTTACCACGGTATCCGATGCCTGTTCTGTGGCACATTCAATCAATCCATCCATTCCAGTTACTACCTTAACGGATAGATCTTTGATATTCTTTTGCAATTGTATAGCCTTCTCTTCATTATAAACACAGACGATACTCGGTAAAAATTCACGAACCTGTTTCTCGAGTAATTCTATATTGCTGCCTGCCGCTAATGCTGTTACTTTAATTAAATTATTATATTCTCTAACAATATCCAAGGTCTGAGTCCCAATTGACCCAGTCGACCCAAGTACCGCTATATTCTTCATTATAAACCTCCGTTTACTATCCCATTATCTTTTATACTTATAAATCTTTTACGACTCTAATTGTCTCAATTACGAATGCCCTTGTTCATTCATAACCTTTATCAATCATTTTTGAAGATACTTATTAGTATATCCCTTGTAGGGGGGTATGGCATATAATTTTTGCGCAGACCGGCCGACCTAGGGTGATATGCTTTGTCAAGACTCAGTAACAATGCTGTTCCAATGGACAGCATTGTTATACGATCTGAGGCTTGAAAAAAGCATCCCGATTGAGGGAAAGGCAAGCAAAAATCATATGCCATACCTTCTACAAGTAAGAAACCTGATAATCTTCAAAAATGATTTACAAAGTAATCACAATGGGTATTCTAATGCTTCCATGGGCCAAATTCCATCAAGGTAGCAAGAAAATATACAACCGGAGCAGTAAAAATAATACTGTCAAAACGATCCATTACGCCTCCATGCCCCGGGATCAATTTGCCATAATCTTTAATTTCATGATTCCGTTTAATCGCTGATGCCGCAAGATCACCAATCTGCGATATGATACTGGAAGCAGCACCTATAATTGCAAAAGCCAATTGAGGGTTTTGTATCCCATGTATTCTCTCACGAAATATTGTAGCAAACAAGAAACCTAAAAGTGCAGCACCAAGAAATCCTCCAATACAACCTTCGATTGATTTTTTAGGGCTCAGTTTTGGTGCAACCTTGTGTTTTCCAATCAACATCCCAACACAGTAAGCACAGGTATCCGATCCCCAGGCACCGATAAAAATAAGCCAAACTAGTATTATTCCATCCTTTAACATACGTACCTGATAGATGTAGGATAGCATAATGCTAACATAAAACAATCCTAAAAAGGATACTGCAATTTGCTCCGTCTTATATTTAGGAAATCCGAATACATAAGCAAACATTAAAAGCATTAAAAATAAAATAAAGAGCATTAGATTAAATTGCTGCATTCTAAAATAAACCATCAGATAATAGATTATACCTGCAACATATCCCAATATTCCAGGAAAAGCCTTATTGATATTTACTACTCTGTATAACTCCATCATACCGATTAAAGATATGACAAAAAGGGTAGCAAATAAAATATTGCCCCCCCAAATTACTACCGATAATGTAATTAACAATAGAATAATACCGCTAAGTAATCTAGTTCGAAACATGATTTACCTCCAATGCAAATCTGATTATGATATTGCTCCGAAATTTCTGGTTCTGCCGCTATAGTATTCTACTGCCTTTAATAATTCCTTCTTATTAAAATCTGGCCACAGAACATCGGTAAAATATAATTCTGTATATGCTGTTTGCCATAAGAGAAAATTAGACAATCTCTGCTCACCACTGGTACGGATTAACAAATCAGGATCAGGAATATCTTTGGTATCTAAATATTTTTCAAATGTATTATCATCTATATTATCAATATCTGTTTTATTCTCTTTTATATCCATAGATAAAGCTTTAACCGCACGAAGTATTTCATCCCTGCTTCCATAATTGATTGCAACTTGGAATTTCAGTCCGGTATTATTCTTAGAAGCTTCTTCTAAGTTATCTATGCTTTTTTTAATCTCATCGTTTAATATTGATTTATCTCCAATAACACGTACACACATATTATTCTTCGCGCTGGTTTTTATACTGGTTTCCAAATAGGTCTGGAGAAGTTTCATCAGCGCATCTACTTCTTCCTTCGGCCTTTTCCAATTCTCTGTAGAAAATGCATAAACTGTAAGATATTGAATTCCCATTTTATAGGCTTCTTCACATATTTTTTCTACATTTTTACTTCCCTGCGTATGACCATAATTTCTCGGCATTAGCTTTTTCTTAGCCCAACGACCATTACCATCTAATATAATGGCTACATGCCTCGGTATGTTTAATTCATTTTCCTGCATCAATACTCTCCTCTTCTGTCCAAAGACAGGTATAAAACGCTTCTACTTATCTATCATATGAATGCTTCCATTAAGCCGCAAGCCTTTTCAAGAATAAAGGTGTCTCAAAAGTAATATTCTGCATTTACCTAAGTATCAGATGAATGAAAAGAGATACCGAAGAAAGATATCCCAGAGGTAAACAGGAATACAACTTTTGATACACCCTCTAATTGTAAAAACGTTATTTATACAGTAAGAATTTCTTTTGACTTATCTTCCATAACCCTATCAATTTCAACAATATAACGATCGGTAATTTTCTGTACCTCGTCTTCTAAGTGCTTGAACTCATCTTCAGATATTTCACTGGCTTTATTCTGTTTTTTGAAGAGTTCATTGGCATCACGTCTGATATTTCTAACTGCCACCTTAGCACTCTCCGCTTTTTTCTTAATATCCTTAACTAATTCTTTTCTTCTATCCTCTGTTAATTCCGGGAAAGTAAGACGAATAATTTTGCCATCATTACTTGGTGTTAAGCCTAAATCAGAATTTATAATTGCTTTCTCAATATCCTTAATTAATTTACTCTCCCATGGCTGAATCTGAATAACCCTTGCCTCAGGAACAGAAATATTAGCTACTGACTGCAATGCAGAAGGCTGTCCGTAATAATCCACCTTAAGTTTATCTAAAAGATGCGGGTTAGCTCTACCTGCACGTATAGTTAAATATTCTTCCTTTAAGGTCCCAATTGTTTTTTCCATTTTACATCCGAATTGCTCTAGCTTTGCATCCATTATATTCCCTCCAATTATATAATATCTTTATTTCGAAACGGTCAATCTAGTACCGTTTGATTTACCCTGTGCCGCTTTTACGATACTGTTTTCTTCAGAAAGGCCAAATAATAGCATTGGCATCTTATTTTCAACGCATAGTACAGTAGCTGAAAGATCGATAACACCGAGCTTTTTATCAAGAACATCCTGAAGCGGTATCTCATCAAATTTCTTCGCCTGCGGATTTAACTTAGGATCACTGTCATATACACCATCTACTGCTTTTGCATTTAAAATTATGTCACAGTCTAATTCAACCGCGCGAAGAACAGTAGCAGTATCTGTAGAGAAATACGGGTGTCCGGTTCCTCCTGCTAAAAATGCCACTCCACCCTGCTTCATACAATCAATAACACAATCCTTTGAAAACAGCTTCGACATGCTTCCGCAAGCAAAAGGTGTGAAAACCTCAGTTGCCATACCAACATGGCGGAATATCTCAGAAACATAGATACAATTCATGACAGTCGCTAACATTCCGATTTGGTCTGCCTTTGTACGGTCAATCGTCTCACTTGTTCTTCCTCTCCAGAAATTACCTCCACCAATAACGATACTAACCTGAATGTCTTCTTCCACTAACTTTTTAACCTGATTTGCAACTTCAATACAGGTTTTCTCGCAAAACCCGGTTCTTTTTTCACCAGCTAAAGCCTCACCGCTTAATTTTAAAAGTACTCTTTCATATGCTTTCATACTAGTAATATGCCTCCATGTATAAATCTTATAGTTTCATTTAAAACTAACGTATTACAAAATGAATTGGCAAGGCAATTCACTTGTCATGAAGCAAAACATACATGATGCCGTTTGAAATAATCATGTATTTAGTTTGCATAATTAGTTTTTATGAAACAATGAATCTTCTTTTCAATATTCTATAATAATTTACCACAAATTAAAACGCATTACCAGACTTAATTATATTTTATAACATAAGAAATAACTATAGCTTCTTATAATTGATATGCGTGGTACCAAAAGCTGCGCTTTTTATTATTCGAAAATATTATCTACATCAACAGCGGAGTAACTCAAGGAACAGAAGCCTTCAATTACAGCGCCATTATTAATTTGTACAGACTTTGCTTTAATATTACCTTTGATAATTGCAGTAGAGTCAATCACAATTGGACCATTGATATCAATTTCACCCTTGACCGCGCCAGCGATAACGCCTGAAGTTGCAATGACATCACCAATGATTACTGTTCCAAGGCCAACCTTTACACTACCTTCACTAGTAATACTGCCTTCCATACGTTCCGTATTTATATATACTTCAGCTGCTGAGGAATTACCAATAATTTTACCTGTGATTGATAATTTTCCTAAGCATTCGACATCTCCAGTAATGTTACCCATGATATCAAGTGATCCATCAGATGAAATACTTCCGTTAATCGTAGTTCCTTTTGCAATAACGGTCACTTCATCATCACTTGCTACAGAAGCTGCTCTTGACTTAGGTGCAGCTTTTTCTTTGCTCTCTGTTTCATTTTCTGCATCCTCATCAGCATTTAAAGCCTCTAATAATTCTAAATCTATATTATCATCCATATTCTCAACCTCTTCTTCCTTCGAATCATTCATATTATCTGCTAAATCTGTCTGTTCTGTTTGCTGTTCCAGGTTTATCTCTTCCGTTTCCTCTTCCTTCGTAAAATCATTCAGCCATTCCTTCATCTTTTCGCTGTCTGCTTCATCATCCATTACGATTTCTTCCGTATCTAATGTATTTACGATTTCTTCTGTATCATTAACTTCTTGGTCTAAATCATCATCGGGTAGAAGCTCATTTACTGCTTGCGATAAATCATCTTTAAAATCTTTAAAAAAGCCCATTAGAAATACCTCCCTATGTACTGTTATTTTACTGTATCTGCTTTAATCATTTGAATTGGTGGAACATCCTTATCCAGAGGTAAGATTTTTGCACCTCCTGATATCAGTGCTTCAATAAGTTCAGGTAATGAATCTACTGTTGTCTGTTTCGTCTGCGTATCATGCATAAGAACAATGGAGGTATCCATAATTGCCACGCCATCTAATACATTATCAACCAATTGATCTTCCGTATATGTAACACTTGTTGCGTCTCCATTTACAACATTCCAATCATAATAAACGATTGAAGATTTATTTAAATATCGGATGAATTCCTTCATACCATTATCATTAACCAAATTATCACTGCCTCCTGGAAATCGGTAAATGGACGGCTTATACCCAGTAGTATCATATAACAATTTCCATAGTTTTGTAAAGTCCTTATCAAAATCTTCTACTGAATTATAAATTTTGTCATACTTATGGGAATAAGAATGCATCCCCAAGGTATGTCCCTCATTAACAATTCTTTTATATAATTCTTTTGATGCCTGATCTGTTTTACCTATTACAAAAAAAGTAGCTTTTATATTGTAATCAGAAAGGAGGTCCAATATATCCCCTGTATATTTGCTCGGCCCGTCATCAAAGGTTAAATAAACCTTTTTGTCCGCATAAATACCCGTATTTTCATTTGAACTTACCTTTTTGTCATCTTCGTTATTCTTATTCTTTGCATCTGCGTCTTTTTGTTTCTTACTTATATCCGTTTTTGCTTGAGTAGCACTGTCTTGAGTCTGTGAATTACTATCATTACTTTCTACTGCTTTTGTTGGTTCTAAAATTGTATCTAGATCATTCGCTTGATCGGCAGGTTTTACCGCTGCATATGCATAAATTTGTTTATTACTATTATCTGTCGTGTTATATTGACTATGTAACGTAGCCAAATTATTAACCTGATTTTGTAAGCGACTTACCTGAAGACCCAATATTACACAGCAAATAGTAGGTAATATCAATAAAATAATTACAATTAGAACAATAATTGTCTTAATACGATTAATACGATTTCTTCTATTGATAGTGCTTTTACTAACATTATTATTATCGTTTTTAAGATTACTTTTTTTATTAGTTTTATCATAATTTTTATTATTACTTAACTCATTGATACTTTCCTTTTTATTACTATCTTTATTAATACTATACTTATCATAACTGTCTTTTAAACTACTATTCTTATTACTACTATCTTTAATATCCTTCTCGATATCGCCCTGACTATCATTGCAATTACTTATATAATTTACATTACCATCACTATTTATATTTTCTTTATCAACGTTTTTATTATCTTTATTTATATTCTCATTGCTGTTGCAATCATCATTATTATCATTGTTACTGTTCTTAATAAACACTATGTTATCGTTATACAAGTTCTTCACCCCTAGTTCAAATTCTCTTAATTATTCTATCATACTTTAATTAGAAAGAATATAAAATTTATAAAAATAACATAAATATCTTACATAAAATACCATAACCCATTCATAATTACATAATCTTGTTTCTTCTTAAAAAATGAAAAGGCTGCCGACGTTTAACCACGCCGACAGCCTTATAAATCTTTAATTTAGTTTTATATCCTCCTTGCAAACCGCAAGAAAATTTTTAATAAATAGACGGTACGTTTTAATTAATATTCCATTTGACGATAATATCTTCTTGTTGTCAAAGGATGATTTCTTTCTTTTTCCAGATGACAGCTAAGTCTCTCAGTGATTACATACATAATCATCGGAGATACAATCTTTCTAAATTCATCATCTGTAAATGGAAGCTCCACATCTTTTGTATCAAATACATTAATCACTTTGGTAACTTTCTTTGAGAAGTTCATTACACGATCCATCATTGGTCTTGTCTCATCTTCACCGTAGAATAGGATTAAGCTAGTATCTTCTTCTACGAGTTCAAGTGTTCCATGGAAATATTCTGCTGCATGGATGGATTTTGTCTTAATCCATTGCATCTCTTCAAGAATACACATTGCATAATCATAAGCTTCACCCCAAAGCATTCCCGAACCGATTACCATATGATAGTCTGTGTCTTTATGCTCAGCTGCCATTTTTGCACATCTGTCTTCATATAATTCTTTAGCCTTAATCAAATAAGGAACAACTTTTGCATACTCATTTACAAAATTATCATATTTAGGAAACTCTCCTTTATTCTTCATGAATCTTGCGATTAATGTAATCATATAGGTGTAGATTGCCTCACATAAACAGTCATCCTCTGCAAAGCTGAATAATTTGTAATCAGCATATTCACAAACCGGTGTATTATCATTGGATACATAAACAACAGTTCTTGCGCCTAAATCTTTGCAGAACTTAGCAGCTGCTACGATTTCTTTTGTATTACCGCTTCTTGTTGAAAAAACACATACAGAATCTTTAGTTAACTTTTTAGGCGGTGCAGCCATGAATTCTGCCGCAATCACGCTGACAGCTTCAATACTGGATGAACCGTCAATCCAATATTTCATTGGCAGAGAATGTGCATATGTACCACCGCATCCAATAAAGAAAATATTTGAATAGCCTTCCTGACAAATTTTATCTACAGCAGCTTCAATCTGTGGTCTTAATGCAATAGCATCTTCTACAACCTTTTCATAACGTTTTACATCAAAGTTAAACATCGTATATTCCTCCTATAATTTAGTTTATTTTTAGTATTCCAATCTTCTATAATAGCGGCGGATATCAAGCGTATGCTTACGAACATCAGCAAGATTTTTATATGCACGCTCATAAATAGCCCATAAAATAATTGGTGAAAGCATCCAACGAAACTTGTCGCTGATACCCGGTAATTCATAATCTTTTGTATCAAAAACAAATAATTGATTTGTATGCTTTTGAACAAAGTTGACAGCTCTTTCATCCAACGGTCTTGTCAAACCTTCGCCCATGCCGATAGCCACAAGAACATTTTTCTCAACTAACTCGATTGTACCATGGAAAAACTCTGCTGAGTTTATTGATTTTGTTCTTAACCACTGGCATTCTTCAAGTACACACATTGCCATGGAGTAGGTTCCTCCCCATGTCATTCCTGAACCAATCCAGATCTGATATTCCTTATCTTCCTTTTCAAACATTGCTGCATATTTTTTGCCAGTCTCTTCAGCTGCTTTAGCAACAGATACAAGCACATTTCCTATATTCTTAAGCTCATCTGCAAACTGTGGATAATCCGGAAATTCACCTTTATTAAACATTATTTTTCCAACGATAAATATCGAAGCCAGATCATGCGGATGTGCTTCACCATAATTAGCGGAGAATGTTGATACTTCTGCTAAAGGAGAATTTGCTTCACCACATAAAGAAACGGTTGTTACATTTCTTTCCTTCAGCCATTTTGCAACTGCAACGGTTTCTTTTGTATCTCCTGATTTCGATGTTAAAATCGCTACTGTCCGATCTGTTACCATTGCGTTTCCTGTTGCCATCAGCTCTGCAGGAATTTCTGTGAATACAGGAATTTTGGACATGCTTTTCATCATGTAGCTATATGGTTCCAGTACTGCAAGAGATCCACCGGCTGATGTAAATAAGATATTGTCAAAGCCTTTTTCACAAATCTTATCTGCAATTGCCTCAAGTTCACTTCTTAATGCATAAAATTTCTCTGCTTTTTCGATAGTTACTTTTTCATTAAAATCAATCATTTCCATTCCTCCTTGAAAGTAACACATTAAGTTCATCTCGTGTTAAACTTATGTTAACATGTCCTATTACAAGTTGTCAATAATTAATTACAAATTCACTTAAATTTATTGATTTTGTACACTTATTTGCATTTTTAAGTTATTTTTTTATGCCTATTACAATACAACATGTAACATCTAGAAAAATCACAAGAAATAACAGGCATTCTCAAAGATGAATTTATGTTTTATAATAAAGCTTTACTCCACATAAATAACAGATTGACCTATAGTTATCCTACTGCATCAAATGCTCCATTACATAAGCTACTCCATCTTCATCATTTGTTGGTGCTATATAGTCAGCTGCTGCTTTCACTATTTCCTGGGCATTCCCCATTGCGACGCCAAACCCAGCAAATTCTATCATTGACTGGTCATTGAAACCATCTCCACAAGCAATCATGCATGATTTATCCATATTTAGTTTTTGAAGCAAACGTTCAAGAGATTTTGCTTTATCAATACCTTTAGCGGTTACTTCGAGAAAAAACGGCTCTGATCGACTTATACTTAGCCTATCTCCCCAATAACTTTTAACGCTTTTCTCAACATTTACAAGATATTCGGCTTCCGCGGTCATTAAACATTTCACCACAGGAAAGTTCACATAATCATCAAAGGAATCAACCTTTTTAATTAGCATCTTTGTAATCATGCTCTCTTTCTTCGAATATGTATCATGGTCATTCTCTGTAATTATTAGACTGCCCTCATACGTAAGAATATTAACCCCGTGTGATTTTGCCTGTTCTGCCAGTGTTTTTACGTCATCTTCTTTCAGCGTCTGCTGATAGATAATCTCTCCGGTTTTGCATTCCATAATACAGCCACCATTATATGACAGTATATAGCCTCCCCGTTTATTAAGCTCCAGCTCATTTGCAACAGGTATAATCCCATAAGTTGGCCTGCCTGATGCAAGGACTACGCAACCGCCATTATCCATAAACCGAAATAAGGCTTCTTTTGTATTCTTAGTTATTTCTTTTCTTGAATTCATTAATGTACCGTCAAGATCCAGTACAAGGATATGGCATGGCGGTTTGTCCTTATTTTTAAGATACAAGATAAGATCCTGAGGGCATTTGAGTAAAACATCCGCTCCGTTAAATTCATCCGGTTTTCCATAACCATACAGGCAAGCTGCAAATGGAACATTATTAGCACTCGCCGCCTCTAAATCAAAATATCTGTCACCAACCATTACCACTTGATCTGGCTTAACCCGATCTATCAGGCATTTTAGCGAATCTACTTTCGTTTTCTCTGGAATTGACGGCTGTAAATCATCAAAATAAGTATCTATGTCTATAAGCTTTAATGTACTTGTAATATAGTCTATATCAGCATTTGAGCATACCGCAAGTGTATAGCCTTCTCTTTTTAGCCACTCCAGCATCTTTTTCACACCAGCGTAAGGCTTATAACGATCTTTATACCTGCTGTTACTATACTCGTACACTTTTTGCCAGTAAGCATCACTATACTTTGCAGCGTCAGCTCCAAAAAACTTCACACTTGTATCTTCATCTTTTGCCCCAAAGGTATCCTTAATATCATTCTCATCAAAACAATTCACTCCAAAATCCTGTAAAGCCGCAAGCATCGCAGGAAGTGCATAATTTTCTGTCTCATTTAATGTTCCGTCTAAATCAAATACTACTAACTTTTTCATTACTTTCTCCTTAAGCTTACAGTTTTACTGGTAATAACCATCTGTGCATTAAGATTTATTCCCAAGTACTGTTTATTTTTCAATTACTCTCTGTTTCAACTGATGGCATAAATTGATATGTACTTATCATGATAGCAACAAATATAAGCAGACAACCAAGTACTGTTTTTATTCCAAAACGCTCTTTTAAGAGAACAATAGAAAATAAAGCTCCGGATACCGCTTCCAATGATAAAATCATTGCCGATTTACTCTGACTTACATATTTTTGCCCAAAGGATTGAAATGCAAATCCTACTGTCATACCAAGTATACCATTATATATCATACAACCCTGAAATTGCAAGGTAAAAAAAGCCGGAGTAATCGGGGTTTGCGTTATAAATACAGCGGCTATAGAGAACAGCGCCGCAAATACCAACTGTAATCCTGCCAATATCCATGGATCATGATACCCTGCATATTTACCATTATAAGCAATATGAAGTGCAAATCCGGCACCGGCTACCAGTGTCATTACATCTCCAATATTTATGCCATTCAACTGCTCATTCATGGATACAAGACCGATTCCAATCAGTGTTATTACAGCTGTAACTATACTTTTCATCATCAGTTTTTCTTTCATAATAATCCACATTAAAATCGGGACTATGATTACATAGGTAGCAGTAATAAATGCATTTTTTCCTGCTGTTGAGTAACTACAGCCGAAAACCTGAATAAGGCGTGATAAAAAAAGTATGATGCCGAGAACAGCTCCTTCCTTGAGTATTCCCTTTTTAACTAGTTCCTTACGTTTCCAAATAAGTATCGGAATTGAGCCAATTGCACCATACGTATAACTGACTGCTGTTAAAAGCATCGGAGATATCTCTCCATCTAAAGTCACCTTCGTAATAACATATCCAAGTCCCCAGATACAAACTGATATAAGCATCGACCATGGCGCAACCGCCAAAGCAATGTTATACTTCTTCTGTGGCGACAGGATCATTTTTTTACCTCCCCGGTATAACTTTCAATCGGTATTCCGTGGCCATAAGCGCCCTTAATCCGGCATGTATTCCTTGCTCTCAGATTTGCTATGCACATACTAAGTTCAATCGCATGCTTTTTTGTGTCCTCCGCATTTTCCCGAAGTATAAAGCAGTCATCAGAGCTGGTTATCATTAGATTAAGTCTCTTCATTGCTTCAATATAGGTAGTAATAAAACCACTGATCCATGAGTCTCCGCATCCTGTCGTATCAATTGCACCGCCTTCTACATTATATGGCATTTTTTTATACACTTGTTTTCCATCATAAACCCATGCGCCTTTGATACCCATAGTCATCACCGATACTTTACAGTGATATTTATCTACTGCATCGATGAACATTTTGTAGTTTTCTTCTTCTGTTAAATCATCCTTTTGGGAAAAAAGAATAAAATCTGCAACCTTGCCAATTTTTTCTACCTTCTCTTCTTCCCAAGCTGTTGAAAAATCATATAGAAGCGGTATTCCAGCTTCTTTCACTTTATATAGCTGATCATCAATATAGCTATAGCAGCTTACATGAACAACGTCAAATGTCTTTATGTATTCAATTATATCATCACTTATTACCAACGGGTCTGACTTAACCAGTCCGCCATCGTTTTCATCACCGAGAATACGGTCACCGTCAATTAATTCGCATGTACATCTTCCTGTTTCTCCGTGCATACGCACAGACATACTGTAATCCACATTGTTAAG
>JAQUYQ010000149.1 GCA_028691795.1 Herbinix sp. | reverse complement strand
GATGATAGCGGCAATCTGCTTAACTTTTTTCATTTGACAGATCCTTTCTGTTCTTAATAGTTTTTATAAGGTAATAGAATTAGTTTCTATTATATAGAATGATTCGTAAAAAAGCAAGAAACGAGTCTGTAAATGCACAACGAATGAAGAGGGCTGAAGGGTGGCTGCAATGCTATTTTTATTAACTTGTTATATCAAGTAAAATGATACTTCGCAGTGCAAAGAACTGTAAAGTATCATTTGAAAATTTTGTTTAATCAGTTGCTTGTAATGCTTGATTTATAACGTTTTTCATGATATCCTTCGTTATCATACCTGGAACATATCCCAATACATTTCCTTGTTTATCAATAATAAATGTTGTAGGGAAAGCGGATATGCTGTAATCACTTAATATTTTTCCAGTCTCATCAAATAAGGTTGGAAAGGAATAGCCTTTTGTATCTAAGAAGGATATTATATCTTCTTTTTCAACGTCCTGATTGATCGGATATTCATCACTTTTTGGATTGGTTACTCCAAGGAAGACCACATCCTCCTGATTTAAATTATATTCTTTATATAATTCTTCAATATCGGGCAATTCTTTATTGCAGGGAGGGCACCAGGTGGCCCAGAAATTCAAGAAAACGACCTTACCCTTATAATCGGAAAGGGTATGCGTATTGCCATATTGATCGGTCAAGGTGAAGTCAATGGCAGGTTGAGTATTGGCTTTGTCGTTAGATGAAGCTTCTTCCTTCTCCGTATCTGTGGAAGAAAGTGCAGCATTATTTTCTGAATTATTCTGTCCATTATTATTAGTATTCAGATAGCCGGATATGCCATTCATAAAACCTGTAAAAGTCATAAAACCTATTATAATTAGTAGAATACCGCCTGCTTTAATCGTAAGTTTAAGTAACCGTTGTTTGCTTTTTAGAAAGACTAATACCTGCGTCGTAAATAAACCGAGGAATAAAAATGGCAGTACAAAACCAATTGCATAAATAAATACTAAAAGATTACCAACAACTGAAGTTTTTGCTCCGGAGGCCATAATTAAAACGGACGACAAAGCAGGACCGATACAAGGAGTCCAGGCAAAACTAAAGGTAAAACCCAACAAAAATGCTATGAAAGGATTAACTTTCTTATTTGCTAAATTGATGTGTATTTTTCTTTCTTTTTGTAAGAAAGAAAGATCAAAGATACCTAGTTGAAATAATCCTAAAAGGATAATAAGAATACCGCTAATTCTTATAAATATTAGTTTGTTATTCGTAAAAAAGCTGCCTAGTGTAGTAAAAGACATGCCCAATATAAAAAATGCAAAGGACACTCCGAATACAAAGAAGAGGGTATGAAATAATACCTTTTTTCTATTGTAAATAATGATACCGTATTTGGTTGATTGATTCGTATTACCAGCCAAGTAGCTCATATATACCGGTAAAAGCGGAATTACACAAGGAGAGAAGAAGGATAAGATACCTTCCAAAAATACAAGTAAAAAGCTTACATTATCAGTACTTACGATACCATCCATTTATTTGCCCTCCTTTTGGCTGCTTGTGGTTATACAAGCATGATTAAAATATATTATATCCAATCGCATCTTTTGGACATACACTTATGCATTTGCCGCATTGGATACAGTCAGGGTGACTCAATAGATTTCCTTTGTATTCATGTGGAACAATTCCTATGGGACATTTTTTCTCACATAATTTGCAGGAAACACAGCTTGAGGATACCTGTAAAACTGTTTTTGATTTCTTTAATCTGGATATTACGGCTGCAATCGTTCCCATAGGGCAAAAATTGCACCAGGTTCTGTGATTATATAATAAGGATAACACAATACCTATGATAGTCGTTATTAATATGATTCGATAAAATACCATTCCTATTCCATAGAAATTGCCCCAATTGTTAATGATTCCAAACGTAAACATGGTCATCATAAACACAAGCATACCTGTTCGAAAAAAGATAGATTTTAAAAATCTAGGAACTTTATTTTTGTTGCTGAACTTAACAACAATGTTGTCATAAAAATTTCCTCGCGGACACAAATTGCCGCACCAGAACCTACCTTTAAAAATGGATATAAGAATAGGTGCAGCCATACAGATAACAGCGGCTACTGCAAAACGTAGATCAAAAAGGCTTAAAAATAGAAAAGCAATTAACAGCAGAAACGAATACTTCTTCCAGAACAGTAATAATTTTTTCATTTAGATATCTCCCAATAATAGTTTGTAATTATCCAGTCTTATGATCGGTTAAACATAATTTAGAACGTTTCATTGTTTTTTACAATACATAATTATAAGGAATTTTATATAATTATCAGTGACATTATCACATCAATCTTTTTCTAGTTGGATTCTTAATAATGAAATAACTTATCGGAAGAAAATGATAATATTAATTCAGAATGTAAGTACACTATCCGATACCCTGTCTAGTTCCGTGCAATCTCTTGTAGTCTCAATTAGTGAACAGCAAGTTATATAAAATTAGGAATATGAGTAATCAAACTTAGATACTTAAGACATCAAAATAACAGTAGGTGACCGTAAAGTGAAACATTTTCAATCACCTACTGTTTTTTTGATGATTTGTGTTATATATTAATTAAAATAATTACAAATTAAGTGTAACTTTTTAATCAAAATAGGGTCTATGTATATAGTATGAATAGTCTCGCAAAAGAATAATCGTTACGTATGCAATGCTTGCGTATTCTTGAACGTTAGAATGATATCATTTATTATATAAAATTTTTGAATTTAATAGGGGGGCTGTATGGGAAAAGAATTTAATAAAGTATATGAAAATAACAAAAATGCAGTATACAGCTACCTTTATTACATGACAAAGGATGTCTTAGATGCTGAGGATTTATGTCAGGAAACTTTTTTAAAGATCTACAGAAATATTAAAAACTATCGTGGGGAATGTAATGAAAGATCCTGGTGTATCACCATAGCAAGAAATACTTTTCTGTCATGGATAAGGAAGAAGAAATTAAAGACGGTGGACGAAGAAGACATAGATCAGATTCCCTCCGGGACCGGCACTAATCCTGAGGTTCAAGTACTTCAGCAGGAAGAAAGAATAAAGGTGAAAAACATTTTGCTGCAATTGAAGGAAGAATACAGAACAATTCTTTTGCTTCGGGACTACGAAGAATTTTCCTATAAGGAAATTGGTACGATAACCGGGCTGTCTAAATCAGCGGTAAAAATACGCATCTATAGGGCGAGAGAGAAATATAAGTTATTATTTAATGAGTTTCAGTAGACGGGAGGCGATAAGCTTGTCATGTGAATATAAAGAAAAAGTATTAAATTATTTAAAAAATGACGTTTCTGATAGTGAAATAGAAGCACATATTGAAGAGTGTGAACACTGTAATGCTATGGTAGAAGGATATTTAGAAAAAGAGAAGGAGCTTCTGCCTTTGATACCAAAAGCTGAGTATACAGGCACGAATCAAAAGCTTAAAATGCAAATAATAAAATATAACAGAGGAAGAGGCCGTATTATAGCATTTACTTTAATTGGCTTCCTTATGGGATGGCTTTCCTTTCATTATACGAGGGATTCTTTTATTGTTACAAAGATTATTATGGCAATACCTTATAAGATCAGTGAGGCTATTTATCTGACAATAAATCATATCCCATATATATATAAGAACACATATGTTGGGGTAATGAATGAATATTTTCCGCAGTCATTTTTAATTACTTTTTTAGCGGAACGTATCACTCCGGTATTTATTGGAGGTGCAATCTATGGAAGTATCGGTTATTTTACCGGAGATAAGAGGATTTTTACGCTAAGTAAATATCTGAAATTTGCTTCTTTATGGAGTGGGATTATTATTCTATGGGTCGGAGTTGTATTTGTGGGAAATGCCATCAGCATTAAGGAAAATGCGCAATTAAAGGGTATCTATGGATTTGTTTTAAATGCAGAGAATCATGGAAGCGGATTTTATGATGGAGATTTCAGAGCTGAGGAATTTGAGCTTCTTCGTAACGCCTTGGGTGATGTATCTTTGCTTAAGGATGTGGACGACTATGAAATTACAGATGCCCAGACAACGGTTGAGATATATATGGGATTTGGAAGATACTGTCTTACAACAGTCAATTGGGAAGAAAACTATATGATTATGGATATGGGACGTGTCGTAGCCATACCGAAGGAATTTGCGGCATTAGTTCAGGAATTTTATGAAGGAACTGGTCACTTTTCTGAAGAGACAGGAAGCATGAAAAGTGAGACGACGATAAGGACTGGGGAGGTGAATACGAATGAAGTTGCCGATTAAAACAAAGAAGGATTGGTGTATTACATTAATAATTACTTTTATAGCACTATATTACGTTTCAATGAATTATGATGATAGAATAGAAAATATTATGATGAAGTTCTCACCTGTCAAAATGAATATTATGAATTATCCAACTGGATGGGGGAATTTGGTTCTAGTTGGGTTGATTATGACAATTCTTTCAACTATCATAATGATGATTCAGAAAATGAGTAGGAAGCGTATTCTACTTATTGCCTCCCTAGGTTTTATATTTTCAATTAGTATGTTTTTCGGATTTATGATTCATACAAATCTGATTGTGGGAACCAGTAAAACCTTTCATCCTACCAGTATCTGGATCAATTGCTATGATAAAGACATCAACCTTGAAATGGAGAAAGATTCTACACTGGCACAGAAATTCCTTACGTCGGCAATATCACTTAAGGCACTGACTAAATCCGAACAGAAAGAAGTGAAATCTCAGGCTGAGCATCAAGGTGAGAACACTTATAATATATGGATTTCCTTTCCTAAGAAGTACGGACAAAGCTATGACTTCATTTTTTATGTACAGGGGGATAAGATATACTCACACCATGGCATGGGAACGGCCGAGGATAGAGTTTTTTACTCAGATAATGGATTTCTTGAGCTATTACAAAACATAATAAAAGAAAATCAGTAACAGATAACCAAACATCCTGCTTCCAGAATAATTATCGAATAATATCAGCCAGTATCTTCGCTCTGGATTCCCAGCTATGATATTCTTTTGCTTTCACATACCCATGAAGTAAAATTTCTTGCTATTATTTGAATATAATAGTTTTGACAAAATAATATCATTTTACAAATACTAGGTTTATTCTATATTATAATTTATAAACGGCCTGCCGTTTTTACGGCAGGCCGTTATTAATTGATAAATATTTTATTGTTGATTTATTCCTGCACTGTTTAAGGCATCTGCTACGGCATTTGAAGCTAATCAAAATCTCATGTTATATATTAAAGCTAGAACTCATAATATTAAGCAGATATGGTAAAATGTTAAAATAAAGCAGGTGGTGCATTGTACTCAAATCTAGGTAACTTTAACGATGAAATGCTAAATCAAAGTACTGCATTAAATGATGTATCGAATACTTATAAGGCTTTCGTTGAGGCTATAATTCCGCGAACTCCCAGACTAGCTGTAATATATGGAAGGATTCAATATTATGGGGCATTAGATTTATATACGGATGAGTATGTAATAATGTCCCTTAATAGCCTTTTGATACCTTTAGCAATTCCTGTGGCTGAAATAATAAATGTAGCTGCAGCACAGTTAGTATATAGTACTGGAGAGAATAGATTACAAAACTATTCAAGAGCGTCTACTTGGGAGTTGTTTTTTGAACTTTTACCAATTGAACGCCTGCAAGCAATTAGTCTGTTACTGCTACGGAATGTTTCTCTTATCGAGATACCAGTGCCATTTCAAAATAATCAAGGAAATATACTTTCAATAACTATGCTTTTAATTAGATTAA
>JAQUYQ010000148.1 GCA_028691795.1 Herbinix sp. | reverse complement strand
TTGGCAAAATATCCATGCCGATTATTTCTCGATTTTCAGATTTCATAACTTCAACAAATTGCGCAACACTTTCATGATGAATAATATTTAAATATCTATCTGTTACCATCGCACCACGTCGATTCCAATGACGTTTGCCAATTACATGAACCGTCTCGACGTTAAAAGCATTGGCTGCCCGAACAATAGTGCCAATATTAAGGTCGTGTTGCCAATTTTCAATTGCAACATGCAGCGACGCCCTGGTTTTATCTAAATCCGCCTTAATCGCCTCGACTGTCATATATCGATATTTATCTAAAACATTGCGTTTGTCGCCATTTTCCAGTAAATCTAAATCATACTCTGGACCAGTTGGCCAAGGTTTTTTATGAGGCGGCACGCCAATTTCATCATTTGTCATTTTATAATCTTATTATTTAAATCAAATTATTACAAAGCTTTTAAAAATTCGCAAGGAATCCAACTCAATCAATAACAGCAAATGCTGGTATCGAGAGTCGGACCCTTGCATGGAGAAAAGATTAGCTAGCGCAGCATTTAAGCCGCTCGCGATAGCTTTTGGTGATTTCGCGGCGAAGCTTGAGATATTTCTCAAGATCTTTGCCTTTAAACAAGATCAAAGTAATTGGTGAAAATTTTTCAAGGTATTCACGTTCTTTCTTGCTCATTTTTCCTCCATTTTTTCGTCCGTAAGACGAATTTAGTGCTATTTTTATTGAATAAGCACTGTAATAATCTGATTTTTAATGTTCAAACCGTCAAAGACGCAAATTATACGCCTATCTATTTATAGTAGCACAATACTTACCTTATGTCAATAAATCATAATCATTATGAGTTCTATTTTAATTAAAATACCGCAGCCAATGTATGACTGCGGTATAATCTGATATCTTGGTAAAATTTGAGTGGTATTATCTGACCGAAAGCTGCACCTTCTTATCGGCATAATTCTTTTGCACACTTTCATCATCCGCCAAATAATACTTCAATACCTTTAGCTCTCTTCTGTCATTTGCCGCAGCAATCATTTCATTACTGAGGCAACTCCAAAGCCGATTGAGTTGATCCATGCAATCCTTATCGAATGGCGCTTCAAAAGAAAATTCAAAAATGTACTGTAAAGTCTTCACTTGCTTTAGTTCTTCCAAGAAAAGGCGTTTCCATTTCTTTAAAATAACCACTCTTGCCTTAGTACATGCCGGAGACTCGTAAAATAAACTGTGAGCTTGCGCTGCAGTTTTTACAAGTCTCAGCTCTTCAATGTACATACGACTGATCACCTCAAGTAACTCTGCGCACACTTTGTTCACATTAGTAGATTCCAGATACGGCATCTTTGTGTGAACTACCATGATCTCTTTCAACTCAGCTCTGAGTGTTCGCTCCCATTTGATGAGAATTTTAACCTGCAGTTGACTGCCGATTTTGCTTTTGTAGTAAGCTTTCCGAGTTTGATTTGATACCACCATGAAGAAAACTCGCAAGTCGATAATTAGCGAAACAATGAAGTCAAAGAAATTTCCAGCCCCAAACACAACAGGGATTGACTTAACGCCTCTTTCCATCACTCTACCTCCACCTTTCTTTGTCTAATCAGGCACAAGGTTCCTCCAAGACTCCAGATTATCAATGTACTGACAGCTTTACTGACATTTAGTAATCTGCTAGATGACATCAACTTATCACATGATTGTGTTTTTGTCAAGTATTTTTTACAACAACTTTTATTTGATTAAATCAAATTATTACAAAGGTGTACGTCTGAAATGGCGTCAAGGGAGCTACTTGATTCTTAGTCAAGTAACCCCCTATCGCTACTCCATAATCAAAACCTTGGCCCGTACAGGCTTACTTTCCAAAAGGATATTTTTTGTCAATTTTTTATAAGACGAAATTTTAACTGCACATATTCCAGCTGGAGTTTTATAGCTATACGCCATGACTCCATCTTTAGTTGCGCCAGCAAATTCCAGCTCACCAGAGGTAGTTGACGACAATGGCATCTTTTTTGTATTTCCATCAACCTTGCTAGTGACATAAAAAAAGTACCCATCGTTCTGAACATCATCTTGCAGAGTCAGATATATAAAATTATCAAACTCCGTGACCTCAACTTTTTGCGGCATTTGTGGCCAAAAAATCATGCAGCAAATCAAAAGAACAAGCGCCGTCACAATAAAGGTGGTCGTTAGTTTCATCTTGCGATCCATAACCTTCCTCCTTTTACGATGATTCAATTTGAATTATCAAAATAAACGCGACTTTGATATACAAAGTAGCGAAAAGACGGGAAAACAAAGAAGTTAATTTATTATGCGTATCTTTCAGACATACACTGTAATAATTTGATTTAAAAATACTTTGTCACATTAGCAAACAGCTCAAGATGACACTAAATAATACCTTAACATATTTTTATAAAATCGTCAAAATATGATTTACATAAATCAATTCATTACAATGTGCACGTCGATAATTATCCGCCAGACCCGTCTCTTTGTATTGCTACATCGAGACGGGTCTATGGTTTTCATCGAGCTCTGACATGAATATCCTTTGTCTTAGTCGGATTACTTTTTAAAGTTATCCCTAATATTTTTCGATAGGCCACAATTGATGTTCGATAATCGCCAGGATCAATACCGTATCGATAAACAACCGATCCGTACTCCGTAGCACTTATTCGACTTACGTCTTTGTCGTAGTTAAGGTCAATTATCTCCGTATCATTAGACTTATAGCCCTCGACACATAAAATGTAACCCAAAGAATCTTCGGGTTTTAATGACACCGACATTGAATCGATAAATCCGATAATTGAATATCCGACTGGCGACGCTGGGGTCAGAAAGATATAGGAAATGAGGGTTAAAATAGATAGACAAAATACCAAAATAAATAAATTGATAACTATTCCACATTTCATAACACTTCTCCTTTGCAGATACACGAATACCCCAGCGCATTAATCGACATGCACTGTAATGATTTGATTTGTTAAAAAACTTTGGCAGTATCCTGCCATATTTATATTGTAGCATATTTTAAGCATAAAGTCAATTTTGATATGGCGACATCTCGAGTCTTTATGTTGTAAATACCAAAGTAAAAAGACAGTCTTTCGACTGTCTTTTTAATTTGGTACGAATGAAGACGGATGTCTTGAACCTTTAGAGAGTATATCTGATTGGCTACTAAGTAGTCCAGATGTAGACTGGAATCTACAGCTTAAGAATGCCTCACTATCTAGGTTCGTGCCTCAGTATCAACTCTGATAAGAGTTTGTTATTACGCTAGCTAGAAGGCGTTTGAACCTAAGTGGTAATTCTTTTTTATATTTAGCTTTACTATTATCGCACTCAAGGGCTAAGATATAAGTATGGAATTAGAGAGACTACAGTTACTGGTGCCCATGGTCAGCGTAGATTTTATAGCTTACGCCAGTAATACCACAGCCGATTCCGTTAATTCGATGCTTGCAGGTAGCCCACTCAACCCTCAAGTCACGCTGGTAATTAATGAATTGAAGGCTCTAATTGATACTCAGTTTCCAAATGGCGATACCGAAACTGACGGAGTCTACAATGTTAATGAACATCTTAGAATGTTGAATCTCAGCAGCTTACTTGGCTCTCAGTATCAGGGAAACTCTATAGGTAATGCTCTGCGCGTTATGGCAGGTGGCACTCTACCATTGTCTAGTGGTAGTACTACCCTAGAACAAGAGATAGGTAAGCTTGCTCGTGATATTTACCCAATACTACTACTTCCACGAGATGATGGCAGTCATTTCCTAGATTTTATGAATATATCAAGTATGATTATACCCTCTGTAATGCGTAATAGTTACGAGCCATTCTTTGATGCGGTAGAGGCAGACGATGTTCTAAACGGTCTATACGTTGCGCAAGGACAAAATAGGCACTTCAAGAACTTCAATTACTGGCTTAACACAGGAAGCGGTACTGGGCAGCAACTTATTTCTTTACCATCCGAACTCATTATTCCTGCTTACTATAAAGTGCAGATTGAGGGCAAATTAACGCCCGAGGATTTTATCTCGCAAGTTATTGAGAATCTACAGCTATTCAGGCGTATGGCAAACAATGAGACGGTTGAAGTGCCAGCATACGTTGCCATAAACGGCGTTAGCTTGCCAGAAAACGTTGAGCTGCAACTTCCTTGGGGTACTCTACGCAATCCTACGTCCACCGAACTCAATCTGCTCAGTCAACGCTCCCAGATGATAAACTCTGTACTCGTCATACCTTTTAAGTTAAAAATGAAAAAGAGTAGCAACAACTCTATGAGTAGTCCGTATCCATTTCCGCAAGACCGAGCAAGAGAAAATGTTGATGAGGCTGCAATGTTAACATTCGCTACAATTATGATAAGTCTAGGCAAGGAGATTCGCACCGATAATGTCGGCACAATTATACTGCCTAACTTTGGGCATAGCCCATCAACGTCTTGGATGTTCGAGAAGCCTGGAGCGGCGAATCATACACTCAGCTCCGCCGATAGAACAAAGATAACACGAATTAGCGGCAAACTTGAGACCTATAAAAAACACCTGAGCATTGCTCTCAGACGCAACCTAATGGCCATTAATCGCCTCGATACCCTAGACGGCTTTATTGATAGCATCATTGCCATGGAGAGCTTATTTGGCTCCGAGAGAGAGACTACTTTTACGGTCAGTTCTGCTATGGCTAAGTTCTTGAAGTCAGATGCCGAGCAAAAGTTAGAATTGAAGAAAGAGATTGGAAAGCTTTATAACGAACGAAGCAAGATAATACACGGCGCAAGCTTTCCTGCTCCTCAGACAATTGAAGTTAAACGCCAACGAGTCATTGACTTGAACATAGAGGTTCTACGTAAATTGCTCTACAGACGTAATGACTTAATAGACTGTGCTTCCAATGAACGTAGCACTAAGATTTTGCTTACATAGATTGTGTCACACAATAAATATTGTACGCTGCATCATAACAGAGGTGGAGCTTATTTTTATATTACACAAGTGCTTGTCAAGGGCTTACGCTATTTTCGCCCACCTTGTTAAAAACTATATTATACGATATCGGAATTTTTGCTTATAAATGTCTACAGACCAACAGAATCTGCACCATGTGTAGCCTGTTCTATCGTAAACTTCTCATATACTAGTTGGTCAATCAGACCTTGACGTGAGAACGATGAGAATTCCATGTAAGACTTTGCTTTTTGTTCAGCCTCTACGCTCCAGTCGGCACCAGCGTTGTCTGCCCCATAAAAAGCGTCTGCATTTGAAAACTTATCATATTCTAACTGTGCAACTAGACCGTCACGAGAAAAACCAGTGAGATCAAGATAACTCTTAGCTTTATTGACAGCGTTCTTCTGGCTTACTGTTTCAGTTTGCTGAGCAGGTTCTGGCGTAGATTGTTTCTGTTCGGCAGTATTAGATGTAGCCGCTGGGGTATCCGTAGGAGTATTGACTGTATCGGTTTTACCGCTCTGATCCCCACTACCAGAAACAGCAACGGCAAAGAATAGCACTACAGCAATAACCCAAAATAGAGGCTTATTATAAAACTTTTTCTTTGTTATTACGGGTGTATTATTTTGATCTTCTGCCATATGTTCTCCCTATTTAACGAATACCGCTAAACTACTTTAATGTTAATTTTACTATACCACTTTTTACTAATACGATATAATAATCAACTCTCTCCGTTATCTGGAGAGAGCCTTTTGCTAGCTTAGTAAAAGCTATTGAAATGTCGTCTGGTACGGATGAAAGGACTTGGTCACGTTCCGCGACCCCGTAAGTTCACGATCGACGATTAATCGTCATCGGAACATCACTCTCAAACTGTCACTGGCAGTTTTCGCCTTCATGCCTTAGGGTTTGG
>JAQUYQ010000147.1 GCA_028691795.1 Herbinix sp. | reverse complement strand
AAGGAAAAGAAGATATTAGTTTAAGCAAATACTATAAAACAGATTATGTAAGATATCAAATAATTAAATCAATAATTTGTGCAACCTTCGGCTATGCATTAATATTGGTACTGATATTCTTTTACAAATCGGAATATATCATAGCAAATGCAGTTACTTTGGATTATAAATCAATCGGTACTTATGTATTAGGTATTTATATCATGATTGTTTCCGTATACGGCTTGGGCTCCGGAGTAGTATTTTCTATGAAATATGATAAATCACGTAAAAAACTTGGCCGGTATTTTAAATTACTGAAGCATTTGAATAAGATCTATAATGAAGAAACACCGGAAGCTTAAATTGGGAGGAAATACAACATGATGCCATTACTGGTATTTAGAGAGCGGGTAAGAAATTTTTATCAAAAAAACGATATCTATATTATCCCGGCGGTTAAATTTTTATTTGCATTAATTGCATTTTTAGAAATAAATAGAGAAATTGGATATGATTCAAGGCTAAGATCATTACCTGTTGTGATAGGATTATCGTTACTTAGTGCGTTTACACCTTCGGCTATCATGGTACTTCTCGCAACCCTTGTAGCGGTTGTTCACGTTTATTTTGTTTCACCGTTTTTATCTGTGATCATAATTATATTACTTTTAATCATATATTTTCTTTTTGCGAGATTTACACCAAGACTTGGTTATGTATTGTTAGCTATTCCTGTATTGTATTTTTTGAAGATTCCGTTTGTTATTCCTTTATTACTTGGTATCATATCCACACCGATAGCAATAATTCCAACTGCATGTGGAGTTTTTATCTATTATATACTCCAGGTTATTAAGTCCGCTGTTACAATGCAGGATAATACCTCAGTTGAGGATATACTGAAGTTATATACGTCGGTAATTGACAATTTAGTTGGTAATAAGCAGATGATTATGTCAATTGTAATTTTTGCACTCATTCTAATGGTGGTTTATTATGTTAGGAGAATGAAATTTGATTATGCATTTGAAATATCCATTGCTGCAGGAGCATTAACCAGCATTCTTGGATTTTTGATTAGTGATTTAATGTTAGATAAAACGGAACAGATATTTTCTATGATTTTAGGAACTATTGTTTCTGCGGGTATCGTATTTGCCATTCATTTCTTTAAATTAACCTTGGATTATTCGGGCGTGGAGAATGTTCAATTTGAAGATGATGTATATTATTATTATGTAAAAGCAGTTCCGAAGGTAACCGTAACGACACCTGAAATGAAGGTAAAACTTATTAATGTTAAAAATTCAAGACAGGGAATATCCAGAGTTGGACTTCATAAACATGAAACAAACTCAGATGATGAGTATGACGAGGATAATGATGCTTATATGGATAATAATGAAGATTTTGATTATAATGATGGGATTATAAAAGATAAAAACAGCGATTATAAGAAATAAGACGTATAATTAATATTATATTTCATGACAAGTGAATTCATGACAATTGAATTAGATTTTTAATTCAATTGTAGATCAATTCATTTTGTTCAGAGAGGTGGAGGGGAGAAGGCATATGGAAGCAATTAAAAACTATTTCTATAATTACTTTATGTGGATATCTCTTCCAAAGAGAATAGAGCCAACGGATATCATTGAAATATGTATATTGGCATATCTGATCTACCATGTCGTAAAGTGGGTAAAGACTACAAGAGCCTGGACCTTAGTAAAAGGTTTGGTTGTCATTGCAGTTTTTTGGTTCTTGGCCATAGTGTTTGATCTTAATGTAATTATATGGATTATTAAAAATACAATTAATGTTGGTATTATAGCCATTGTAATAATTTTTCAACCGGAGTTTCGTAAAGCTCTTGAGCAATTGGGGCAGAAAAACCTTGTCAAATCTATCATAACCTTTGATGATTCGAAGGACAGAGTTGAAAAATTTTCAGATCATACCCTGGGTCAGATTGTACGTGCCACCTTTGAATTGGCTCGTGCCAAGACGGGTGCATTAATTGTTTTAGAAGAAGATATCTCACTTGCTGATTTTGAAAGTACAGGTATCTATATTGACAGTTTGGTAAGCAGTGAACTTCTAATTAATATATTTGAACATAATACACCGTTGCATGACGGAGCTGTTATTATTAGAGGAAACAGAATAACAGCAGCTACCTGTTATTTACCTTTATCAGATAATATGCAGCTTAGTAAGGATTTGGGGACCAGACATCGTGCAGGAATTGGCATCAGTGAGGTTACAGATAGTTTAACAATTATCGTTTCAGAGGAAACCGGCAAGGTGTCAATTGCCAAAGGAGGCAAATTAATTCGCAACGTAGATGGAGATTATCTGAGAACTAAATTAGTTGATGCCCAGAAAAAAACTAATGAAGTTAAGAAATTAAAACTATGGAAGGGAAGAATAAAGAATGAAAGAGAAGTTGACTAGAAATATCGGCTTAAAGATTTTATCTATTATTCTTGCTGCTATTCTATGGCTTGTTATTACTAATGTAGATGATCCGATAACGCCTAGGAATTTTAATAATGTACCTGTTGAAATTCTGAATGCAAATGAAGTAACCAATCTGGGTCAGGTTTATGATATTCTAGAGGGTGAGACAATAGATTTTACTGCCGCAGCAAGAAGAACCATAGCGGACAATCTAACAGTCTCTGATTTTAAAGTAACCGCGGATTTTTCTAAATTATCGGATGTTAATGCTGTAACAATTAATATTAGCTGTCCAGGGTATGAAGATGATGTAACTATTACAAACGGGTTATACCAGGTTATGAAGGTGAGTTTGGAAGAACTGGCTGAAAAGCACTTTAAGGTTAATGTAGTTCAAAAGGGAGAGCCAGCTGAAGGCTACTATGTTTACGAAAAAACAGCAAACACCATTCTTCGTGTATCTGGTCCAAAGAGTAAGATAGAAAGTATTGCACAAATTGTTGTTGATGTAGATGTTACAGAAGTTGCAGGATCCTTCCATACGAGTGAGGCACCAAAAGCTTTGGATGCAGATGGGAATGAGATTGATGCTTCTAATTTAGACTTTAGTGAAACTTCGGTATCTATTTATATCGGTATGTATAGAACCAAGACAATAGATCTGAATATTACGACAAATGGAAATCCAGCAGATGGCTATATTATGACCAATATAGAGTATGAACCGAAAACGATAGAGGTAGCGGCAGATGATGAGATACTTAATAGTTTAGGCAACCTGACAGTTACGGAAGATATTGAAGGTGCGTCCAAGGATATTGAGAAGGAAGTTAATCTTCAGGATCAATTAAAGGACGACGTAATACTGGTTGGTGATAATCAAACTGCTGTAGTAAATATTAAGATTGAAAAAACAGAGACAAAAGATATAACTATTTTACCGGGAGATATTGATGTCAGAAATAAGCCGGATTCTTTAAATCTGGCTTATTTGACTAACGGACCGCTTATAATAAAAGTGGTTGGACCAGCGAAGGAGTTAAAGGAGATAACCCAAAGCACCCTTAATCCTTATATCAATTTATCCAATTACTCCGTTGGTACATATTCAGTAGAAGTTAAAGCAAATTTTACTGGTTACGTAAAAATTGAAAACATACCGTTGGTAAAAATACACTTAATACAATAAAGACTAATCTGACCTGGATAGGAGGTGTCTAATGGTAAGTAGGAAGCTAGTGATTAATAATCCTTTAGGATTACATTTACGTCCAATCACTGTATTATGTAATCGTTCTTTTGATTTTAAATCTACCATAACAATTAAAATTGGAGACAAATCAGTGGATGCTAAAAGTGTAATCGGTGTATTATCTGCCTGTGTGAAGCAAGGGGATGAAATTGAATTAATATGCGAAGGCACGGATGAAGTGGTAGCTGCTGATATATTAAGCAATATGATACAAAATGGGCTCGGAGATGAGTATCTAAAAAAATAGTTGCGAAAGAAAACTGATAATGATATAATTCATGGCAAGCGAATTGGCTTGCCAATTCATCTTATTTATATAGTGAGATATGTTTTCATAATAATTTTGAATTCTTGGTAAATTCAAAATTATTGTCTCTATTTAGGTTAAAAATATTTTCGGTTTATGGATATTATTACAAAAATACTTATTATTAGATACGTTTATAAATTAAATTTATATAGAAGGGACTGATTTAGTTGGGACTCGAGTAGACAATTCGAAATTATTTATTGTTAAGTTGTACAGCGTGATATATCGACTCCGTAGTTAGTATGAGTTTATATAATTAATGTTGATAAAATCATATTAATCAGGAGGTAATTCATATGTTGAATTTTAAAAGATATCAAAGAAACCCGGTAATAGACTTACCAAATAGGCAGTGGCCGAATAAGCAAATTGAAAGAGCACCAATCTGGTGTAGTGTTGATTTAAGAGATGGAAATCAGGCTTTGATTGAGCCTATGGTAGTTGAAGAAAAGGTGGAATTTTTTGAGTTATTGGTAAAGCTTGGTTTTAAGGAAATCGAAGTTGGTTTCCCATCAGCTTCCCAAATAGAGTTTGATTTTTTAAGACAATTGGTTGACCGTAAATTAATTCCGGACGATGTTACTGTACAAGTTTTGGTACAATGCAGGGAACATTTGATAAAAAGAACATTTGAAGCTTTGGAAGGCGTAAAAAGAGCAGTTGTACATATTTACAATTCTACTTCTACCCTGCAAAGAGATGTTGTATTTCATATGTCAATGGAAGAGATCAAGCAGATAGCAATTGAAGGAACAAAATTAGTAAAAGAATATACGAAGAATTTTCCGGGGCAGATTATCTTGGAATATTCACCAGAAAGCTTCTCGGGAACTGAAGTGGAATATGCACTCGATGTATGTACCGCTGTTCAGGAGACTTGGGAGGCAACTACAGAAAATAAAGTAATCTTTAATCTTCCTGCAACTGTTGAGATGAATACACCGAATGTATACGCAGATCAGATTGAATGGATGGATCGTAATTTTAAAAACAGGGATACTATTATCCTTAGCGTTCATCCACATAATGATCGTGGTACAGGAATAGCAATTACAGAGTTGGCTATACTTGCCGGTGCAGATAGGGTAGAAGGCACTTTGTTTGGCAATGGTGAGAGAACCGGTAATGTAGATATTTTAACATTAGCATACAATATGTTCTCCCAGGGAATTGACCCGATATTAGAGATAGATAATATTAATGAAATTATAGAAGCATATGAGCGTCTGTGTAAAATGAAGGTACATGAACGTCATCCTTATGCAGGGAAATTGGTATTTACTGCTTTCTCAGGATCACATCAGGATGCGATTAATAAAGGTGTTAAGGCAATGAAGGAACGTAACAGTGCTATCTGGGCAGTACCTTATCTTCCGATTGATCCTTCTGATATCGGAAGGCAATATGAACCGATTGTTCGTATTAACAGTCAGTCCGGTAAGGGTGGAGTTGCCTTTATTATGGAGAATTACTTTGGCTTTAAGTTACCTAAGGGTATGCATAAGGAATTTGCAGATGTAATCCAGGCACTGTCTGAGAAACAGGGTGAAGTAGCACCTGATCAAATTATGAATGAGTTCAAGACCTGTTATTTGGATAAAAAAGAGCCGTTGCATTTTAAGAAATGTAAGATTGAGGATACTTCTGAGCAAGGTGATGCTAATACCAGTGCAATCGTAGTTTATACGGATAAAGGTGTTGAAAAAACCATTGAAGCAACTGGTAACGGTCCACTTGATGCTGCATTAAAGGGTTTGCAGAAGGAGTTAGGAATTCAGATAAAGATTCTGGATTATACCGAGCATGCATTAGCTGGTGGAGAAAATGCGCAGGCTGCAGCATATATTCAGATGTTGGATGTAGCAAGCGGAAAGACAACCTTTGGCGTAGGAATCAGTTCTAATATAACAAGAGCCTCAATCAGAGCGATTTTCAGTGCTTTGAA
>JAQUYQ010000020.1:21211-29132 GCA_028691795.1 Herbinix sp. | reverse complement strand
TTGCAGTCCCTAATTTTTGCAGTTGAAATTTGTTATAAAGCTCTTTTATTAACTCACGGTTTTCCAGAAATACATCAACAATTTTCGGATCAAAATGAGATCCCTTGCCTTCGGCGATAATTTCCACTGATTTATCAAATGGAAATGCTTCTTTATACGGTCTTTTACTGGTTAGAGCATCGAATACATCCGCAATCGCAACGATTCTGGCACTTAGTGGTATTTCGCTGCCGCATTTCCCATAGGGGTAGCCAGAGCCATCCCATTTCTCATGATGTCCTTCTGCGATCTCGATTCCCATACTAAATAAGCTGATACCTCTTCTTTGCATATTCTTATCCGCGGATTTTAATACCTTCGCTCCAAAAATGGCATGTTTCTTCATTTCATCGAATTCTTCCTGAGTTAATTTACCTGGCTTAAGCAGGATACCATCAAGGATACCAACCTTACCGATGTCATGTAATGGACTAAACCGTTCAATTTGATCGATATATTCAATACTTATTTCCTCCGGATAGCTTCCATTATCATAGAGAAGTTGTGCAATCATCCGAGCATATTTTGACATTCGATCCATATGTTCTCCGGTATCTTCATCCCTTGCTTCTGATAATTTTGCTAATGCAAGTATACTGCTGTATAGCATTTCATTCGTAATGATATCCTGATTAAAACTGATTGCAATACTGTTAGCGAGAGTACTGAGGAAATTTAAATGTCCTTCATTATATACATTTTTACTGTTACTTGAGAAGAAAATCATACCAACCGGCTCTCCTGATACTTTTAGTGGCAATGCTATCGATGCCCTGACTCCAGCCTCCAGAAGCGCTTTGTTATATGGCTTAAGGGGTTTCCCTTCACAATATTTCTCTAAGTCATTGATTATTCTTGCTTCTCCTGTATTAAGTAGTATATCCAGGCTGGTATCATCCACCGCCCAGGTAGTTCCCACAATACTATCCGGCAGCCCGATAATTGTCCCATCAGACACACCATAAGAGGCTTTCAGAATTTTCTTATCATCATTGATTAGACCTATCCCAATATAATTATAGGGTATAAATGATGAAAATTTCTTATTAATATAAATTAGGGTTTCCATAAAGGAATTACTATTGTTTATATTTTCAATTAACGAAATAAGGTAATTAATTTTTAAGAACATATCACTGACTTCAGTTACTAAAGGAATAACCTTATTTCGTGTTGATACCTTCGAATTAACAGGGTAATGATTTAATCCTATTTCAGTAATACCCTTATATAGCTGGTTATAAGGCTGAATTATAAATCTCTGCAGGTGAATTAAAGAAATCAACATAATAATAAATAGTAATCCTATCATAGCATATGCTATATGTTCCATATTCTTATCGGATCGAATGGAATTTTCCAGTAGCTGATCTAATAATTTATCGGAAAGATCTAACAGCTCCATATTATTATCATTAATATAACCCACTGCTTCTCTCAACACACTATCCGTCTTTTTGGAATTGATAATAATCTGAATCGCAGCATCAAAATCGATCCAGAGAGTATCCATTTTCTTTAGATATTGCGATTGATTAATTACAATATCATTGATATACACCGTGCTTGATTCTATCGTAATGTATTTACTATGGATAGCATTCAGATTGTCAGCAAATTTCTCCCTCGTACTGGTTATATTCGCTCTTATATCAGAAATATTCTGATTGATTTCATCTTCCCCAAGGCCCAATTGACCCATTTCATCAGCCTGTAACAGTGCAAATAGACGATTGACGTCCTTACTTATCATCTGGGTATACATCCTCTGTTTTGCAAATGTATTGAGTATTATTTTATCCTCAAGTCCTCTATGCCTATTGCTATTATGTAAAAAAGCTAAGCAAATTAGTATTAAAATAATTGCTGCCATAACAACAAAACTAATTCTTTTTATCGGTACAAAGATATAATCTTTTTTTTTATTCAATTTATTTCACTCCTTAGAAAATCTGATCTCATATGTATTTGTATCATATATCCAATATGTTATTAAGTTAAGTTTAGGTGAAATCTAATTAGGTGTCAAACATTTTTGTCAATTTTCTTGATAAATTATTGAAATATGTCTTTTTTTATCACAATTAAAATGCATTGACGAAGGATACAATTCACTTGTTATGCATTAAAAAGAGGCTATTGCAAATTGAGTATATCAGTGATTTGCCCAATAATTTCTCTGGGGATCACTTATATCACTACTTTGCAACAGCCATGTATTAAAATCATCTTACTAAAATCAATGCTGAAATAGGTTCCACGTTTACTGCACCGCCTAAGATAACTTCGAGTATCTCTGTTCCTGCCTTCTTACCCTTAGCATAAACCTTCCACTCTCCCTCTGGGATTTGGATTGTCTTGCTATCTCGGTTGGCATTATAGATAATACACATTTTATTATCCATAGGATGTGTAAGCTCATATACCACAATATTCGGCTCCAGCAATCCATAAAAGTTCAGATAAGCCCGAATTTCTTCTGACTTTGTCATTCGCAGGGCACTATGTGATTTACGAAAGGCAATTAAACCTCTATAATAATCAACTACCTCTTTATTAGATGTAATCGTATCCCATTTCAAGCTGTTTATAGAATCTGGTGAACGATAACTATTTCCCTCAAACATGGTTTTCTCTTCATTCAAAGGCTTACTTCTTAAAAATTCCTCGCCTGCCTGAAAAAATGAAATTCCCTGACAGGTAAGTACAATTGCGGCTGCCAAGAGATTAGTTTTAATAAGATCGTCACGGCTTTCCCATGGACCGGTAAGATTAATTTTATCCCATAAAGTCAGGTTATCATGAGCGGACGTATAATTAATACATTGCGTAGGCTCAGCTGCCCAGGGCGCATTCGAATAGAGGACTCTCCAATAATCTATTCCATCATGCTGTGTTGCAGCAGCAACTCCAAACTTAATGGTATCCTCCATGCCTTCTCTGTAACCAATAAACCCTCGCTCAGGGCCGGAAAAAACACTGCCTTTAATGCCGTCACGCATATTATCGTTAAATACTGCGATCCCAGCATCCATATTCTTAATATTTACCTTCAATGCCCGTTCCCAGTCTGGTAACGGTGATAATCCCCCCGTCCAACCCTCACCGTAAACGAGGATCCCCGGCTCTACTTCATTCAAAATCCGTCTGACCTCATTCATAGTATGAATATCATGAATTCCCATTAAATCAAAACGAAAGCCATCGATATGATATTCCTTTACCCAGTGAACCACAGAATCAAGGATAAATTTTCTCATCATAACTCGCTCCGATGCAGTTTCACTTCCGCACCCGGAGGCATTGGAGAAGCTGCCATCTGGTGCCAGTCTATAATAATACCCGGGAACAATCCGATTAAAATTGGATTCTGTACCTTCAAAAGTATGATTGTATACCACATCCATAACAACCCGTATTCCACTTTGGTGTAGCGCTTGAACCATCCGTTTAAATTCCTTTATTCTGACTTCTCCATGATATGGATCTGTGGAATAAGAGCCGTCTGGGACATTATAATTTTTTGGATCGTAGCCCCAATTAAACTGTGGTTGTGATAGCTTTGTCTCATCCACTGTTGCATAATCAAAAGTAGGGAGCAGATGCACATGAGTAATTCCTAAGTTTTTCAGATAATCTATACCGGTTGTATCTCCATAGCTGTTTTTCGTAGCAGTTTCCGTAAATGCAAGATATTTTCCTTTATTAATCATCCCTGCACTTTGATCTGAAGAAAAGTCACGAATATGAAGCTCATAAATTACTGCATCTGTTGCATTTTCAAAGGCAGGTTTTTGCTCCTCTAAAAATCCAGCAGGATTCGTAGAAAATAGATCAATAACCATACCACGGTTACCATTGACACCAGCTGCCTTGGCATAAGGGTCTACCGCTTCCTTTGTCTCGCCGTCGACGGTAACAGCATAGTTATAATAAGTCCCATTCAGGTCTTTATCCACCGTTACCACCCAGGTTCCAAAGACATCCTTAATCATCGGAATACTTTGCAGCAAATCCTCTTCATGGCCTGTTCTATATAAGTTTAAAATGACCTTCTCCGCTGTAGGAGCCCATACACGAAAATGTGTGGCCTGCTTTGTCCATACTGCTCCAAGGTCATTACCCTGATAATAATTAGCCTCTTCAAATTCTTTGGTAGAAAAGCAATTATTGTATTCCAGAAGTCTGTAATTTTCCAAGGTTACCTCCAGTAGCAAATAAGGTATCTCCTAAAGTCGTATCTATCTATATTCCGGCCTGGGAAATACCTTGTTTCTTTTATTAATATATTATATGCAGAACTTATCTGTCCCACTTATCACAAAGTGAGTTAATCTGTCCTATAAATTTAGCTAAATCCTTATTTGTACCACCTTTGTTATGTCCAATGACAGACACAAGGCGTTTTCCTGCAAGTACAAGACGTTCATATACTGAATTAGCAGCAGCTTTCTCAACTTCAGCTCTAGGTTCGATCGGAATTATCTTCCCTTCCTGTACACATTTATTGGCAGCTAAGTCATACGTCATACCGCTATAGGGGGCTACTGCTGAGTATCCCAGATCTTTACTGATATGTTCTGTAAAAATCTCACAAACTTGATCATCTCCATGAACTACAAATACTTTATCCGGTTTATTACCAAAGCTGGTCAGCCATTTTTCTAGTCCTTCCTTGTCTGCATGCCCACTGACACCGGTTAATTGCTGTATTTCTGCACCCACCTGAATTGTCTCACCGAATAATTTCACCTCATTTGCTCCGTCAAGGAGCATACGACCTAATGTTCCTATCGACTGATATCCAACAAATAAGATAGTACTATTCTGTCTCCATAAATTATGTTTTAAATGGTGACGAATTCGACCTGCTTCACACATACCGGATGCTGATATAATTACCTTGGGCTCCTCATCAAAATTAATTGCTTTCGATTCATCCGAAGTGATGGAGGTTGAGAGTCCCGGAAACGCCAGTGGATTAATTCCTTTGTTTACCAAAGCCATAGCTTCCTCATCAAAATACCCCATCATATGCTCGTGGAATATCTGAGTTGCCTCAACCGCTAAAGGGCTATCTACATATACCTTGAAATTACCATGACCTTTTATTAGTTTATCATCTTTAATTTTACGTATATAGTAAAGTAATACCTGTGTTCTTCCGACAGCAAATGAAGGTATTACTAAATTACCTCCCCTATCAAAGGTTTTTTGTATTATTTGTGTTAATTCCCCGATATAATCTGGACTTGCTCCATGGCTGCGATCTCCGTAGGTGGACTCCATGACAACATAATCTGCCTCCTTAATATATTGCGGGTCGTTAATTAAGGGCTGATTACTGTTTCCAATATCACCTGAGAATACTATCTTCTTCGTTATTCCATTCTCAGTAATCCATACTTCAATACTGGCTGAACCAAGTAAATGTCCAACATCCGTAAAGCATACTTCAATTCCATCAAATAATTTGAACTTTTCAGTATATTCATGAGATACAAACAAACGGACGGTAGCCATTGCAGCTTCCATATCGTAAAGCGGTAAGGCAGGCTCATTTCCGGCACGTTTGCTTTTACGGTTTTTCCATTCCGCCTCGGCTAATTGGATATGCGCACTATCTCGGAGCATAATATCACATAAAGCACTTGTAGCACTTGTTGCATGAATGCCTCCACGAAAGCCTTCCGTATATAGTAGTGGAAGCTTTCCTGAATGGTCCATATGTGCATGAGTCAGAAGAACTGCATCGATGTCTGCGGAGGAAACCGGAATGGTCTGATTCTCATACATATCCTTTCCTTGTTCCATACCACAATCTATTACAATATTCTTGCCGCAGGCTTCAAGGAAAAAACAGCTTCCCGTAACCTCATGGGCTGCACCCAAAAATGTTAACCTCATGGTAAAACCTCCTCATAAGTTATTTTATGTATTTTATTATATGTATAAAATACGTTAACAATCTATCTATTTTATTTCTATTATAATTTTCTATATTGCGTCTATTATCTTCCTTTCGTTTAGTAGTATTAGAAGAATAATTAATACTTAAAAAAGTCCATATAGCAACTGCTTATTATAATGATCTGATGGGCAAAATTCATATTGTCAACAGATAAATTATTATGTAATATTTTACTCTCTTAGCAATTTTCTGTCAACAAGATGAATTATCAAGTAGGTAATCCTACTATTTCCTTTCAAATAAATAGACTCCTCTATGTAATAACAGTTTAATTAATAAACTATTATCCTATAGGGAGTCTTTCATATTAAATGTTATAATAAAATTTGTTCGAGTTGAATTTATAAAATCGTTATCCTGTTTCATAGCATGGAGTAATAATTCATGAGTTTTTAACATCAAGGTTTGCTGGTTTTTTACGCTTCATACTGCGTATCACAGTCTTTATATCTTGATTTACTTGAAGGGATTCCACTATTTTCTGAAGGGCTTTATTATAAGTAAAGTCATCCAGTTCATTACTTCTGAGGTATTCCAGGGTCAGTTCCGGAAGTTTAACATAATACATAGATAAAACCCACGCCACTGCCATCTTCACATAATAACCCTCGTGTTCAATCCGATCAAAATGGGCAAATGCAAGTGGTGCATATTCCTCTGATATATAATGCAGTAGCATTACAACTCCGAATCGGATCTCATATTCCTTATCAGATTTCAAATAAGGCCCTATAAACTCCCAAACCCTCTTCTTATGGCTTTTGACAATTTTGAGACCACTGCAGAAGCAATCACAAACAGACCAGCAATCGATTTTGGGGATAAATCCGCAAGCATAATCCAAAACCTCCTCGATATCTGCTTTACAATTGCCGATTACCATACCTTGGAGCATCACTTCCTCCATGCTATCATCCGCGGCCTGTGCAAGATATTCGCGCCAATCTCCCTTTGTAAGCTTAGCAGCCATTTTCTTAAGAAGGGGTATTCGTACCCCAAGGATATTATCCTTCCCCGGTGTTAAAGAGGAGGAAAATATCCGATATTTTTCCTCCGCAAGAGCCTCCAGTTGTTCTCTTATTGTTTGTTCCATGTATTATCAGTACCTGCTTTCAGTTATCGTTCGATCAGTTGTTCCAATTTCTTTCGATCCAGGATATCTATCGAACCTCGACTTATTGAGACAATTCCTTCGTTTTGAAAATATTTCAGCATACGGGTAACCACTTCTCTTGCCGTCCCCAAGTGGTTTGCTATTTTTTCATGGGTTATCTCCAAGGTATCAGCGCCCTCTATTGACGATTGTTCCAGAAGGAAATTAGCCAGTCGCTTATCAAAGCTCATAAACAATGCCTGCTCCATAATCCACATTACCTCTGTAAAACGGGAAGCCATCAAATTATTCGTAAATACTTGAATGGGAACCGACTCATCCGAAAGTTTATTGAAGGTAGAAGTAGGTATAAGATACGCCTCTGTATCCTTTTCTACCTCTACATATATGTCAAATGCTATGTTTTTCATGATGCAGGAGGCCGAAAAGATGCATACATCCCGATCAAATAAACGGTATAAGGTGATTTCCTTTCCGCTTTCGGATATAATATAGGCTCTTACCTGCCCACGACGAATCAAAAAAAGACCTGAACAATTTTCCGAATGACTGTACATGGATTCTCCGGTAGCAAAATGCTTTTTTACAATAACTTGCTGAAGCATATTTTTCTGAGACATATTTATCTTCTTCCAAAAGTTTAAGGTGTCCTGTAAGAAATCAATATCCTCTTTCTTCTCTATCAAGCTACTTCCTCCAATCAGTTTTTAATACATTTTAGCATAACTTAAAATATGGAAAATGGCAAGGTGCTTATTAACAAGAATATTTTTCGATGTAACATTCTAGGGACGGTT
>JAQUYQ010000020.1:0-21111 GCA_028691795.1 Herbinix sp. | reverse complement strand
CTTTCTTCTCTATCAAGCTACTTCCTCCAATCAGTTTTTAATACATTTTAGCATAACTTAAAATATGGAAAATGGCAAGGTGCTTATTAACAAGAATATTTTTCGATGTAACATTCTAGGGACGGTTACTCTATTAAACAGCTCCAACTTATCCTATTTAACAACACCTTATTTAAGAGGCATTATAAACATAGAGAATAATTCATTAATAGACTAATATGGTTTAGGCGTATATACCCATATATACTTATGTACTTATATACTTATTTCATGCGTTGTTATTTATCCTTGAACAATAAAATTTACATGCAAGCCCCTAACAAGAATGAATTATAGTTGTTAGGGACTTGCATGCATTTATATAAACGTTCTTACATTTAAAATATAGTTAAAACAAGGTATGGATGTATCTTATATGCATCAATATTTTATTTGGTGCTCACCAGTTATAAATAATTTATTTTCTATAAACCAATGACATTGTATTAATAATATGATTAGCCCGACAAAAGCCAATTTAATTCGTGTATGATGAACCGTACCTTATACTTCCAACATTTTTAAAATATCTTTTTTCGGTCGTAAACCAACAGAGGTTGCAGCTACCTTTCCGTCCTTAACCACCATAAGTGTTGGAATACTCATAACACGAAACTGGGATGCCAGTTCTGATTCCTCATCAACATTGATTTTTCCAACCTTTGCGATACCTTTAACCTCTTCGGAGATTTCCTCCACTGCTGGCGAAACCATACGACAAGGCCCACACCAGGTTGCCCAAAAATCAAGTAATACAGGCTCCTTCGATTTTAAAACCTCTTGATCAAAATTATTTTTTGTTATTTTTATTGTAGCCATATTTTCCTCCATTCCGTCGCCTTAGGCGGCATAAAAATCAGATTAGTAATTCATCAATATACATTTTCCTTACGAAAAAACCTATTCGTTTACATTGAAGTCTTATAATTTATATTTTATGCTCTTACTATATCACCATATGAAGTATACTTCTGTGATGTTATCACAATTTATTAAGATAACTCCGGGAAACAATCAAAATGATTAGAAAATCCCAATAGCTTAAAACCATAACATTGTATAAAAAAAGAAGGTACAGTATCGAAAAGGGAGCATATCAATGTTCCTATTTCAAACTGTACCTTCTTAATTTTGTTCTTTTATATTTTTACTCACTTCATTTATTAACGTTCTTCTCTAAAATAATTATTACCGCAGCCTGCGGGCTGAGAGCCTTCCTTTGACTTACGCATTGAAGTCACAATTAATACTAAGGTTGTAATCAAGAAAGGTAACATAACATAGAACGCATTCGGAATTACAATGATATTCTTCGGTACATAAAACTGTAATACACTGAAGGCACCAAATATAAGTGAACCGAATATTGCCTTCGCCGGGTTCCAGCTTGCAAAGATTACAAGTGCAACAGAAATCCAACCTTGTCCGTTAACTACACTGCTATTATTCCAAATACCACCGCCGTTAATTAAGGATAAATATGCACCACCAAGGGCACAAATTCCGCCACCCAGAAGGATATGGAAGTATTTAACCAGAGTAACATTAATACCTGCCGCATCAGCAGCTGCAGGATTTTCTCCTACTGCGCGCATATTAAGTCCGGCTCTTGTTTTAATCATGTAAATCGTACAGATAATAGCAATTATGATTGCAAGGTAAACTAAAGGATTATGTGAAAAAAACAGTTTACCAAGGACCGGAATATCACCTAACAATGGTATCTTCTTCTCACTGAAAGCTGCCATAAGTGTATCAGATAACTTAGGTGAACCCCCTGCATCATTGATCATAGCCTCACCAAAGAATTTTGCAAAGCCGGTACCAAAGATTGTCAAGGTAAGACCGCAAACATTTTGATTTGCCATCAAGGTTACCGTTAAAAATGCATAAATAAGCGCAGCAAAAATTCCGATTGCAAAGGCCGCAAATAGAGCCATCCAAAGGTTTCCGGTGTGATAAGCTGTATAGAAACTCATAAAAGCTCCCATGAACATCATACCTTCAACACCAAGGTTTAGATTACCTGATTTCTCGGTAACAATTTCACCAGTTGTTCCAAAGAGAAGTGGTGTTCCTGCTTTAATTGATGCAAACAAAAAATTAATAATCATTATGCTTTCCTCCCCTTTCTAAAAACAAACCGGTAACGGGTAAAGAAATCAAAACCTAAAATAAAGAACAATATAATTCCCTGCAAAATTCCGGAAGCTGCTGCCGATAAGCCAAAGGTACTCTGCATAACGCTACAGCCCTTATCAAGCACACTAAATAATACAGCTACGATCAGTATAATAACCGGATTCAACTTAGAAAGCCATGCCACCGTGATTGCAGTAAATCCAACACCACCGGCAACACCCTCACCTAAAGTATAAGCAGCACCGGAAACCTGAGTCATTCCCGCAATACCACAAATTGCACCGCTGATAAACATAGTCCTCATAACAATTTTCTTAACATTCATTCCGGCATAACGTGCCGTATTGACACTTTCTCCGACAACACTAATTTCATAGCCTTGCTTTGAATATTTCATATAAATAAAAACTACAACAACCAAGATAAGTCCGATTAGCCAGCCTGCATGGATACCAAAAATCTGATCCAGTCTGGCATTCTTCTCGAAGGATGCTATTTTGGGAAATCCGGAAGAAGCCGGATCACGCCATGGTCCCTCCGTTAAGTATTTTATAATATATAATGCAATGTAATTGAGCATCAAGGTAAATAAAGTTTCGTTCGTACCAAACTTCGTTTTAAAATAGGCAGGAATGAGTCCCCACAATCCACCTCCGACCATTCCGGCTACAAACATAAGGATAAGTAAAAGCCAGTGGGGAAGATCATAACAAAACAATGCAAAATAAGTAGCGAAAATACCACCCATAATAATCTGACCCTCAGCCCCTATGTTCCAGAATTTCATCTGAAAAGCAGGTGTAATGCCAAGTGCTGCAATTAAAAGGGGAATTGCAATCTTTATCGTACCTTTGATTGCTATTTTACTGCGCCAGGCTCCTTGAACAATTGTTGCATATACCTTAAATGGATTTTGGCCGATTGCGAAGATGAAGATACCGCCGGCTACGATGGCAGCAATTAATGCAAGCAAGGATAAAGCCAAGGTTTTCCCAAATGATATCTCAGATTTTTTTACTACGCGAAGCAAAGGTCCCTGTTTCGATTTAACATTCACGTCCGTCATTTGGTTTCTCCTTTCTTTGCTGATGCTCCCGTCATAAGTAAGCCAAGTTGTTCCTTTGATGTATTCTTCGTATCAACAATCCCGGTAACCTTTCCATGACATAACACCATGATTCGATCACACAATTCCAGCATAACATCAAGATCTTCTCCTATGAAAAGGATACCGACTCCTTTCTTCTTCTGTTCATTCAAGGAATCATAAATTGTATAAGAGGAATTAATATCTAGGCCACGAACGGCATACGCAGTTATTAATACATTTGGTTCCGACTCGATTTCTCTACCCAAAAGTACTTTTTGAACATTACCACCGGAAAGTCTGCGAACCGGTGTGTCTACACTTGGGGTTACGATATCCAATTGTTTCACCAGACGCTTTGCAAGCTCTCTTGCTGCCTTCTTGCTGATAAATGGACTTTTCCCTTCGTTGTATTTTTTAAGCAGCATATTCTCTACCATACCCATAGAGGCTGCAAGTCCCATACCGAGACGATCCTCTGGGATAAAGCTCATGCTGATTCCCATTTTTATAATTTCATTCGGTGATTTTCCTACTAAATTTTCGTTATGATATAGTATTGCACCCTTTTTTACAGGAAGAAGTCCTGCGATAGCCTCACAAAGCTCCTTCTGTCCGCTGCCGGCAATACCCGCAACACCAAGAATTTCTCCTCGGTTTAAATCAAAAGAAATATCTTTGATTGTTTCAAAGTTTTCTTCATCACTGACTGTCAAATGATGTATCTCAAGTAGATTTTCTTCAAAATATGTTTCGGGATGATCAATGGATAGCTCCACTGGTCTTCCTACCATAAGCTCTGTCAGCTCCTGTGTATCGGTATTTGCTGTTGTAACAGTAGCTACACTCTCGCCCTTTCTGAGAATGGTAACACGGTCACTAATCTCAAGTACTTCATTTAACTTATGTGTTATGATGATTACTGCACAGCCTTCCTTTTTCATAAGATTAAGGATTTCAAATAGCCGCTTTGTTTCCTGTGGCGTTAATACCGCTGTGGGTTCATCTAAAATTAAAATATCCGCCTTACGGTAAAGCACTTTCAGTATTTCTACCGTCTGCTTCTCGCTTACGGACATCTGATATATCTTTTTCTCCGGGTCAATATTCAAGCCAAACCGCTTGCTGATTTCACTAATTTTCTCTGCTCTTACTTTATTTAAGAATATTCCTTTTTCCTTAGCACCGAGAATAATGTTATCGGTTGCAGATAAAGCCTCAACTAATTTAAAATGCTGATGTATCATACCAACCCCGAGTCTTATCGAATCCTCCGGTGAATTGATAGTTACTAATTGTCCATTAATTAAAATAGAACCGCTATCCGGTTTATATATTCCAGAGAGCATGTTCATGAGTGTTGTTTTTCCTGATCCGTTTTCGCCAAGCAGGGCGAGAATCTCGCCCTGCTTAACGGATAGGTCTATTCTGTTGTTAGCTACAACCGACCCAAATGTTTTGGTTATTTGTTTTAGTTCGATTGCCATTGTTTCCTTAGTCTTATTTTCCACAATGCCACCAGCCTAATTATTTTTCTATGATTTGTCAACAAGATCAACTGACAGGTCAATTCACTTGTCCTTAATTATTCAACAACAACTGTTTTGTAATACCAATTCATTTTACCTGTAATATCAGTATCTGCTATAGCTTCGCCTTCGTTACAGATCTGATTGCCTTCGTTATCAACGATGTTTCCTTCAAAAACCTTGAATCCTTCATCTAATATTTTTGCTTTTGCAGCATCAATCGCTTCCTGTGTTCCTTCTGCACAGTTTGCAGATACAGGAGAAATATCAACTAATCCTTCTGCTAAACCACCGAAGTAATTTGCACCGTTAAAGGTTCCATCGATTACCGACTGAACAGTTGCACTATAATAAGCTCCCCAGTTCCAGATAGGAGCTGTTAAATGAGCGTTCGGTGCATCTTTTGTCATATCAGAGTTGTATCCACAGCCCCATACACCTGCTGCTTCAGCCGCCATCTGAGGAGCAGTTGAATCACAATGCTGACCGATAACGTCACAGCCTTCATCAATTAATGCTTCTGCCGCCTGTTTTTCTAAGGTAGGATCACCCCAGGTATTTGTAACCTTTACATAAACCTTTGCATCTGGATTAACAGATTCAATACCCATTGCAAATGCATTAATACCACCGGTAACTTCTGAATTATCAATACCCATTGCAGCTACATAACCAATCTTATCAGACTGAGTTTTCATACCTGCTGCAATACCTGCAAGGTAACGAGCCTGATAAATGCGTCCAAAATAGTTATTAAAGTTGGTTCCGTTGCTCTCATAACCGGAGCAGTGGGAGAAAACAACTTCTGAATACTCTTCAGCTAATTCTTTCATAGTATCCATGTAACCCCAGCTTGTACCAAAAATAATATTAGCACCTTCCTCAATACACTCTTCCATTGCAGTTCTGATCGCTGCTGCATCTGCATCGTTTACATTATTTTTACGGATAATCTGATCATCGCTAAGGCCAAGTGCTGTCTGCATCGCTACGATACCCTGATCATGAGCAAAAGTATAACCTGCGCCATCTGCGGGATCTCCAATGTGAATTACAGCTACTTTAATGTTTTCCTTTGCGATTGGTTCTCTTGTCGTAGCAGTCTCTGTAGTCGCTGCGCCTGTTGCTTCTGCAGTTGCTTCTGTAGGTGCAGCTGTATTTCCTGCATCTGTGCTTTCTTTCTTAGATCCACAAGCGGTAAATGATAATACCATAACTGCCACTAAGATAAATGATACCAATTTCTTTAACATTTGTTCTCCTCCTTGTTATTCCGAGTTTGCAGTCCCGGATTGGGGGTCCGGCCCCTGAATTTTCTTTTATTTACAAGGCAAATTGCCTTATGTAAATCTTAATCACGGAAAACAATCCCGTTTTCCTCACTCATCGCATCAATAATTGCCAAGGATTCCACTCTGACTCCACTTTCACGAATGATAGCGCCACCCTCTTGAAATCCCTTCTCTATTACAATACCAGCTCCAACTAAGGTGGCTCCGGCATCATGTACCAGCTTAACAAGTCCTAATAATGCTTTCCCATTTGCAAGGAAATCATCAATTATTAATATTTTATCTTCTGCCTTCAGAAATTCTTTGGCTACAATGATATCATAAACACGTCCGTGGGTGAAGGATTCTACTTTACCAGTATATACATCGCCTGCTATATTTTTTGTCTGGTTTTTCTTGGCAAATACTACAGGAACCTTAAAAAATTCAGCTGTAATACAGGCAATTCCTATTCCAGAGGCTTCAATCGTAAGAATTTTTGTAACCTCACAATCCGCAAACCTTTTCTTGAATTCTTTACCAATTTCTCCAAATAATTCAATATCCATTTGATGGTTTAAGAAGCTATCAACTTTAAGCACATTTCCTGTGCGGATTTTACCGTCTTTTTGTATTCTGTCTTTTAAAAGCTTCATTAATATACCCATGCCTTTCAATTTTTGATTACCTATTCTATGATAGAAAGCACGCTTTGCGAACTTTCTATCATCATGAAATACAACAAATTTCATACCTAGCGTGAAATTATGTTGTTATGAATTGAATAGGCCTAAATAAGATAGGTTGAAAAATCTTTTCATTCAACCTTATTACCTATTTTTCTTTAAAAATCTTTTGAGTATTCAATTCGTACTAGTAATCTTATCTTTAATTTTGACTTATTTCAATTTAGTATAATTAATAAATATTATTATTTTTACTAATAAATAAATTTCGTTAGAGAATCATAAGTCATACTTAGCAGTAACACCCAAACCATATTTTATTATTAGATTTACTTGCTTGTTGATTGATATATTTCTACATCAAATTATGATAGTTCTGTCAAAGAATTAACAATTATGTAGAAAACCTTTCCTATTATCGCATAAAAAAATGATACAATCAAGTTGTATCACACAATTATTTTATATTATTTTATATTTTATTATAAAAAATTACGAAATTAAGCTTCTTTCCATGAAGGAACCATGAAATCTTCTAATTCTTTCGGATAAAGGTCCTTTTGACTTATAACTCTAACCTCAATCAAGTTTGTTAAATCCAAGCTAAATATACCCATGATTGATTTACCATCAACTACATACCTTCCTGAAATCAAATCCAAGTCATAATCTAACCGGGAAGTTATGTCTACAAACTTCTTAATTTTTTCAAAGGTATCCAAACTAATCAATACGTTATTCAATTATATCTCCTTTCTGTAATTTTTGATATTACTTTATGATAATTTTTGATATTGCTTTATGATATTTTTTTGCTACAAGAGGGATTTAGCTAGCCAATACATTGGTCATAAACAAAAACCTTCCTCATCATCCATGTCACAATCATCACTGTAGTAATCTTCACAATCACAATCTTCACTGTCGTAATTTTCTATGTCTTCTATTTCATTCGTATATTCTTCAAGATCCATATCTTCAATATCATCAATGTCATCGATTAATTCTTCCAGATTATCAAAGAGGTCCACAATATTAAGCCTAACAAACAATTGACTAATCATGATATCCATCGATATTACCAACCTTTCATTACTTCGTTTACTTTACTTTCTGATATTATTGTATCAGCTGATTGTAAAATCCAAAATCAGGTTTCGGTGAAATCGATGTAAAACATTAAGGATCTGTCGTGCTTAAATGCAACAGATCCTTAACATGATTTTATATATCACAAAATGAATTGGATTGCCAATTCACTTGTTATAAATAATTTGATGAAAATATTTGTTAAAATACAAAGCAATCAATAACTTTGTCTAATGTTCTAATAATTGATTAACCTACAATGAAGAAGCCTACCGCTGCTATGATATAAACAGACATCAGTTTTAAACCTTCCATCCAGTTTGATCTTCCTGACTTAACTATCTGATTAGCGATAAAGACACTTGCTCCGAATAAGAATAACTCAACCGGCTTAAATATAATACTCATCGGTGAGAAAGTGAGGCTTACCAAAACAGAAACAGGTATTGCAAAAAGTGCTATCTGAAGACTGGAACCAACTGCAATCTCAATAGAAATATCCAATTTATTCTTTAGGGCCATAATAATAGCAGTTGTATGTTCAGCAGCATTACCTACAATCGGAATTAAAATGATACCGATAAACATTTCTGAGATACCTGCTGCTTTAGTCATAGGCTCAATATAGCTTACTAACATTTCAGATTCAATTGCTATAATTACCGTTGCTATTCCCAAAACAGTGATACTAAAAGGTAGACTCCATTTTGCTTCAATATCCTCTGCATGTTCAACACCATACAGATCCTTATTTGTTTTAAAGGAATAAATCATTCCTATAACATAGATCGAAAGTAAAATTACACTGGTTATTACACTAAGGCTTTCGTATTTTGAGGTAAGAAGATTCTCCGGTGTTTTAAAAGTAAATACTGCTGGAATTGATAGTCCGATAACTGCAAATAATAACATTGTAGCGGTAAAGGTACCAAGTTGAGAATCATACTTTAATTCTTTATGTTTTAAACCACCCAGGAAGATACTGCATCCTAAAACCAATAGAATATTACCCAATACAGAACCTGCAAGAGATGCTTTTACTACGTCGAATAATCCGGCTTTGATTGCAAAAAAGCTTATGATAAGTTCTGTCGCATTTCCAAAGGTTGCATTTAAAAATCCTCCAAACTTAGGTCCAGTATAGGCTGCTATTTCTTCTGTAGCATTTCCCAGATAACCCGCTAAAGGCACTATGGATGCACATGTCAGAAAGAACATCGCTGTTGAACTCCACTTTAAAAAGTATCCAACAAAAGATAAAGGTATACACAGCAATAAAATTCTTAAATACTTCATGATTACGTCTCTCCTTGAGTAAATGAATATGTAGTTTATTTTGCATTAAAAAAATTAGATTCATTACATTACCATACCTTGTAAAAAGCAACAAAATACCCCATCAAAATCTTAAATTTTCTACCAAAATCCTCAATATTCTACAATGCTCATTCTACACTTTAAACAATTTATAGAAGTCTATTGTTTATATTATTATTTAAACCTGCATGAATTAATTAACTGTTTATAATACCGAAGTCTTTATCCCTATTCACTTTATTAATAAGAGCTTTGTTTTGCAACCGAAAAAATTACCAAATTGATACCGTAAATCAAGTTTATTTTCATGATATTGCATGGAACTATTTGATCTGCTTTTTAAGAGCCATCAGTATAGTGCTGCTTTGTCCAATTTTTAATTATATTTAAGGTTAATTTCAAAATGTAGTTTATGCGGCCAATACAATAACTTAGTTTTAATATAATATTAAAATTACAACATGGATATTAAAGGGCTATTGCAAAATAAAAAAATTATTTTGCAATAGCCCTCTTATTATTATAGGCTTACCCCATTAAAAAATCTTCTCTCATTGGACTAAATACATCTACCAGCATTCCTTCTTCAATAGCCACCGTTCCATGTATACTATTTGCCGGCATGTATAAACTATCTCCTGCGCTTACTCTTTTTTTCTCTCCATCAATAGTAAATTCAAAGCGCCCTTTTACTATATAAGTAATCTGGAGATGGGGATGGGAATGGATATCTGAGCAGGCTCCTTTTTCAAAAGTGATTTCACACATCATTAAATCCTCTGTGTAAGAAAGTATTTTTCTTGTTACTCCCGGTTCACAATTTCTAGCTATAACTTCTTTATTAAATACAAACATCTTTTCCTCCAATCCATATCACAGTTGTGTACCAATGTGAAGCAGATACAAAGTGAATAAATCATAATGTGATATTTCTTACTTTTATAATGTATAAATATTCAGTCACTCGTATGCATTAGGAAGCATACGTTTATTATTTTCTGTATATTACACGCCGAAATTATAATAACAGACATAAGCAATTTAAGCAACCTTACTTCTTGCGCATGTAAAATCAGCAAACCTAGTATTCATGTTGATATGATGCCCGTCTTAATATCCTGCTGCCCCGGTTATCGGTATCTCGCATCCAATATAATAGCAATCTGCATATTTACAAAACTTTGGAGTGCATAATTTCAAGCAAAAACTTCAGTGGAATCTGCAATCTTTCTAGAAGCCTCTATATTTTTTGTTGCTATGATATTACTATCCGTACCTACAGCATTCTTTACTATAACTTCACCTATATTAACAGGAGCAGCAATTTTAATGTCTTTGATTACTGCTATACAATCTTTGATTTTATCTTTCGGAATATCTGAACTGGTCTTTACCGATACAACCGGATGATTACCGTTAGTAACCTTTACAGTAGAAGTAACAATTCTAGTAGGATTCGTAACTTCTTTCAGGGCATATTGTTCTCCTCTCGGACAGGAATTTCCTTTCACTTTCTTAACTTCTCCATTCTCCAGTTCTACATTTAACATACATCCAATAGGGCACCTGATACATATTAGCTCCTTATATTCCATATTTGTCTCCATTCAGCCGTGCTGCGGCGGCACATTTTAACCATTGCTATTCTTCTAATTTTATAATTATTTTCTTTAAGTCCGGATTAGATATTAAGTCCTTCTTATTTAGCTTAATCTCTTCCATCTCGCCCGGTGTGAACCGTACGGGTTACCAGTATTCCTTTGCCTAAGACACCGGGCGCCTGAAAAATTGTCTTATCTATAATGCCCGAAACCGACTTATCAAATAAACAATACTCACCTTTTCGAGCTGTTATTATAATTTTATTACTACTCACCATGTTATGAAAGACATCTGCATAAACTCCGGCTGCATTAACAATAATTCTAGTTTCCAGACTTCCCTTATTGGTTTGGACTCGATATGCATATTTATTTTCTATCAGAAACTTTTCTATCTTTGTGACTTCCTGCCCCAGAATAAATTCTACACCATTACTCGAAGCATTTTCTGCCAGAGCAATTGTTAAAGTAAATGGGCAGATAATACCTCCTGTCGGTGCAAATAAGGCAGCAATTACTTCATCAGTAATATTAGGTTCCAGCTTTTTAACCTCATCTTTTTCTAATATTTGAAGATCACGTACTCCATTTTTAATACCATTCTGATATAATTTTTCCAGCTTACCTCTTTCTTCTTCGGAAAAGCAGAGCACCAGAGAACCATTTCTTCGAAATGGAATATCTAAATCTGAAGCCAGCTCATCCATTAGCCGATTGCCTTCCAGATTAAACTTCGCTTTTAAGCTACCTGCCTTCGCATCAAAGCCGGCATGCACGATACCACTGTTTGCTTTTGATGTTCCTTCACAAAGGTCACTGCATTTTTCTATAACCGCAATCTTCAACTTAAATTTCGATAATTCCCTTGCAACTGAACTGCCAATTACTCCCGCCCCAATAATTACAACATCATACATAAGCCTCACCTTTCTTTTTATACACAAAAAAACAAGCAAATAAAATCACTTCTGTGATTTCTATTTGCCTGACTCCAATTCTCACGCAATATTACATTTATCTCCAAACAATATAAATACAATTTTACTAACGGATTCAAAACACTTATGTAATCCGTCCATATCCTTAACTGCAGCGATAACCGGTGATTCTTCCATTGCTTCCATAAACTGTCTGTACATATGTTTATCCATTCCTTTCCTACTATCAGTATATTACATAAACACATATAACATTATGAAATATTGTATCACCGTTGATTAATTCTATCACTATATCAATATGCAAATAAGGATACAAAATCATATGTATACTTTTTAAGATAATACAGATAATAATTCATCATGGAGGTGATAAAAATGAATCCAATTACTCAAAATATAGGTCTACCTAGCTCATCAATACAACCCAATAATGATGTTGTTTTCGTTCCAGGCATCTTTGCATCTTATGAAGAAGTAAATGATTATCTATCTTCTCTCGATTCTGATACGAGAGATTATGTTATAAAGCATACGAGTGAATTCAGATCAAGAGCAGATATTATAGATTGCGTAAACAAGTTACATGGAGAAGGTTGAGAGTTTATTCTGAGATATTCTTCCACTGGAAATAAACCTTGTCTGATAGTTAATAATCTAGCATTGGAAGCTTCTATCGAAAAGCACACTGTCTTTTGAACCGATTATGAAATAGTTAAACTGCCAGGAACTGTTGGAATATTATTTGATATACTTACGTAAAAAAGCATGAAAACCCCGCTAAGGAATTATTCATGCTTTTAATTTACTTTTATCTTATTTTTATACTCCCCAGTATCAGCATAAAACATAGTGCAAATAAGGATATAGAGATAGACATTGCAATTGTTGGAAACCCCAAACTTATTAATAATATAATAGTTAGTATTTCAGTAATTAATATATAGATTGTTCTCCTTCTATAAACTATTCTCTCTGTTTTGTCCAATGGTTTATTACTATCTTCAACAGGTGAAAGACATATAATAATTATACAACTAATTATTGTTAATATTAGTACATTATAGCTTGTCCCTGGAATATACCTATTTGCCAATAGTACACCTAATATTAAGTATATAGAAAATAAGTAACATCTAAATTGAGTTCTGGTATGAAATCCGCCTGCAAATGTCCGAAGAGGTATGTAAGAAATCATATAGATAATAGACTGCCATACCATACCTAAGAGATAACCTATCAAAATAGCTGTCATAAGATTTATAATGCTAAGTATTCCTTGGCGTAAACCATATTCATATAACTCTCTATCTTCTGTATTAATATTTCCATTAGCAACAAGATGGTAACTAGCTTTTTCAAACACATCCCTCATTAGAATTTACGTAGTTTTTCCGCTCCTTTAGGTAATTTTGGTTGGTGTGCAAATATCATACAAGATGAATTTACATTCATAACAGTTACCATCAATGATAAGCATGCAACAATGCCCCCAATTTTGTAGATTAATTTCTTCATAGTTAACTCTCCTCTCTAATCGTAATATTTTTATAAAGACAACTTATCTTAACATATAAGCTATTACTGTGAGGCGGGTTGTTGAATTTAGTATATGTTTTTGTAGAATTTAAATGTTGATTACAAACCATATAAATCTCTAAATCTCTACCCGGTCAATATCTAATAAGATTACCTGATTTATCATAAAATAAATATTCAGCTGTAATAGTTCCGATTGGATATTCAGATCAACTTCTGTTGACTTTTCTAGCTTACTCTAAACCTTTACGAGAGTTCTGTGGTTTTGATAAGGTCCCTGACGCTTCCAAAATCACTCGGTTTAAACAAGGTTTTCTTGAGGATTTACAATATATTTTCGATAACCTTGTTGATATCACCGAGCCAATCTGTCAGGCTATTGACTCTGCAAAATCTGATATGACTATTGTAAACGGCAAGTACTTTCCAGCAAAAAACGGAATTTATTTTCCGGCATTTTTAGGCAAATAAAATCCAGCACTTTTGCTTATATTATCCCACGGAATAATCCACGGGATTTTTTCTAATTGAAGGGAAGTTCTTCGTCTCCAAATATTATAGGTTCAAGACTTGGATCCTGCTCGCCCTGTGGCAGCGATACTTCATCATCGTCCCAGCCATAATACGAAAGTGCAAACCACCTGGCTCTTCTTGAATCCCTTTCTCTTTTGTTCTTGGATTTTTGAATAATTCATCCAATCAACCATCCTTTCTTCACCTCCGAATGACAGTATATCATTCATCGATGCATTCGTAATAGTTGCTGGAATTTATTTGCCTAAATCTGCTGGTTATAGTTTACCACTTACAATTATACTTCATTCTTCCAGGAAGAGGTTTGTTTCGATGAAAAATATGCAATATTATTTGCCAAAAACTATGTACTTTATTTTACCATGCACAAAAAAACTCTAGTCCACTTTATAATCTGTTATAATTTTTTAAAAGCACCTATAATTGAAACGATAATCCCTATACTAAAGAATAATGTAAAATAACCATCAGTATACTTAAAATTAAAATATTGTGAAAGCACATAAACGCCTATTGCAAAAATCATTAATGCTATTCCAATTAATATTGTTTTAATAGATTCCATCAGATAACCTCACTTATTATGAATAGTATTTTAAACGTAAGCGCCTAATTTTAGGGTGGCTTCCATCCTCTAACATATTTATTTATAATTATTAGCAGGAAATGCAAGCGTTTTACTCCACTCTTTGCGAGAATGCGAGCATTTCACTCTATTTTGGAGGCTAACAATTATGAGCTCAAAAAGGGTTACTACTGAGGAGCAATTCAGACTCATCATGGAGTGTCGCAAAAGCGGACTCTCCGACTATCAATGGTGCCAAATGCATGGCATAAGACCTGGCACCTTTTATAACTGGATTAGCCGACTTCGCAAGCGCGGAATGGCAATCCCTATGTCATCTGATCAAGTAAAGGAAACGTCAGCTCCTTTGCAGGAAGTAGTCAAGGTTAACTTAATACCGGATTCTGCACCAGTGCCTGTTCCGATGCAGGTACAACATAACACTCGCATTGCTACGGATCTAGCAACCAGAGAATTACCCACAGTTGAAATACTGATTGGCAATGCAACAATCCGCTTCTTTAACAACACAGATAAAAGTTTGATTGAGGCTACTCTGGGATACATTGGAGGTGTCATGGTATGCTAGGTGATATTTCTGCAGCAACCAATATCTATATCATTACAGGCTACACCGATATGCGAAAGTCCTTGGATGGACTATGCGCCATCGTTCTGGACCAGTTGAAAGCAGAACCGGATAGCAGCTCGATATATCTGTTCTGCGGCAGACGGTGCGATCGCATCAAAGTATTACTCCGGGAGCCTGATGGAATGGTTCTTCTCTATAAACGGCTTGATGTTGTTCAAGGCAAATATCGATGGCCAAGAAACAGCAAGGAGGCAAAAACCATTACCTGGCAGCAATTCGACTGGCTTATGACGGGGCTTGAAATCGAACAGCCGAAGGCGCTAAAAACTGCCTAAAACCCTTGATTTTACTAGCTTTTTCGCTCTTTTTATGGTATACTATTTTTAGTAAACTAAGGAGCAAAAAAACGTGGCAAATAGTAGTAAGGATATCCAGCTGATCGAGCTTAAAGATATGATTTCACAACTAAATACTACGATTAAAATACTTACGGAAACAATGAATAAACAGCAAGCCGAAAATGATAATCTCAAGGCTGAGCTGGCTTGGTTCCGTCAGAAGTATTTTGGTGCTTCCAGTGAACGCCGCATGGATGATGTCGCAGGTCAATTGAACCTTTTTGATAACCTTCCAGAGGACGAGAAACCAGTGGAACTAATTGAGCCGGAAGTTGTTCCCGCTCCAAAGAAATCTCGTAAAAAGAAACCTACTTTAGCAGAACAATTCAAGGGCATTCCGACCAGGCAGGTGAATGTAGATACACTGACCGAGGAAGAAAAAGCATGTCCTATCTGCCAAACCCAAATGGTTCCGATCGGAACGGAATTAATACGCAGTGAAATCGTTTATACTCCTCCAAAACTGGAGCGTGTGGAATACATGGCAACCACGTATTCATGCCCAGAGTGTAAGGAAACGGAGGAAACACCATTTGTAAAGGATAATGGAACGCCTGCCTTGATTCCCGGAAGTTATATTTCGGAATCCCTGCTGGCATATATCATTTATCGAAAGTATGGCTTGTACATCCCTCTTTATCGTCAGGAACAGGACTTCCTGCAGATGAATGCTCCAATCGGGCGGACATCTATGGCTCACTGGATTATTACAGCCGGTATTGAATATATGAAACCGCTGTATGATTACCTCCATCGGGAGCTGCTAAAACGCAGATTCCTTATGATGGACGAGACACCAATCCAGGTATTGAAAGAAGAAGACCGAAGGGCGCAGACCAAATCTTACTTATGGGTTGTTCGAACCGGTGAAGATGGATTAAATCCGATCATCCTCTATAATTACACTCCTACGAGATCGGGAGAAAACGCCAAACAATTCCTAAAGGGAATTGAGCCCGGCTTCTATCTGATGGCAGATGCATACCAGGGTTACAACAAAGTGAATGAAACCAAGCGTTGTTGCTGCTTTGCACACATTAGAAGATACCTGTTGGAGGCAATCCCGAAAGGCCATGAGAAGGATTACACTCATGCGGCAGTTCAGGGAGTCTTGTATTGCAATAAGCTGTTCGAGTATGAGCGAATTTATAAAGAAAAAGGGCTCTCATACAAACAGATCGGAAATCGTCGTCTCAAAGACCAGAAACCAGTCGTTGAGGGCTTCTTGGCGTGGGTAAACCAAGTCACACCCGGAGATAATGCCAAACTGAAGAAAGCAATCACATATATCAAAAACCGCCGTGACTTTATGATGACCTATCTGGAAGATGGCCGGTGCAGTCTTTCGAACAACCTGAGCGAAAATTCAATCCGCCCAGTAACTGTTGGCCGGAAAAATTGGCTTTTTTCAGATACTCCGGAAGGAGCAACTGCTAATTCTCTCTATCTCACCATTATAGAGATGGCAAAGGTATATGAATTAACCCTGTATGAATATCTGAAGTTCTTGCTAGAAAAACGTCCCAGCAAGGATATGTCAGATAATCAATTAGCAAAACTTGCACCTTGGGATAAAACGGTCCAAGAACTTTGCAAGAACAAAATGGAGTAAAATGCTCGCATTCCGGAAGCCTAGCAATAGGATCCGGATTTGTTTTAGGTATACCCTGAAATTATGCGCTTACTTTTAAACTACGATTAAGAGATAATATGTTATAGTTGTTTTAACACATAGGGATTAGGTGTCGTGATATTTATTGATGATGAATTTGTGCTTACTTATAATATAAGCCATTTCTTACATACTTGTCATGAAGCACTATTGTAACAAAAAATCAACGCCTAAAATAGGAATGATAGTTTTTGCAAATATGCAAAATGTCAACTTATAGTGATGGCTGTGAGTTGATTTTCTAGAATCAAATGGTTAATATGGAAATTTATATATCATTTTAAATTAAAAACCAAAATGAATCATATATTTATTTTCTAATTTAGCTTTTCTAATAGACTTCAATAGTTTTTTAAGATTATCATCCATATTAATTCTATTATCATTACTTACAATACTTTCAAATAATGGAAGCGATTCTGGTGGTATTAAAGTAATACCAGCTCGTGAAAGTGCAACGTTGGGTTTATTTAATGATGAAAAATATGTTTTCATTTTTGTTAATTCACTCCACCAGTCTTCAATATAAAGATTATCATCTATTGTTATACAATTGTACTTTTGTGGTTCATATGTAATATACTGTTTCTTCATATCAAACTCATCAATTATTCCAAACTTGATCGGTATCATTTTTTGCCTCCACTTGTATAAACATGCAACCCATTAAAGAATTGGTATCTTAATACTAACTCATGTAGACATGGCAAGTTTGATAATTGCTATTCACTATCTTTAATTCATTAAGCTCAGATATTATCGTATGATAAAGTGTATCCAGAGACCAATACTTAATATAGTATTGGTCTCTGCATGCAATATATTGGAGCATATTATTTTGTTTTTGAATATCCATATTTGCACTCTAAGCTGATTGTTTATATCTACTTGTTTTAATGAGTAATCATATATTACAACCGATTATAAAAGTTCCATGTAGTTATATTTTCTTCCAGGATCTGCTCCAACAGCAGCTCTAAATGATACGTTTGTTGAGCTTGTGGTAATATTAATAGGGATTGTTTGCCAACCTATTTGATACAGACCAATCCACACCGGAATTGAAAAATTTATACTAGTCGTATTTGCAGCCGGAACAACAGAAGTACTACTATCCATGCTCTCATAATAATTTTCTGCATATATAATTTCTAATTTTACTGTATCTGCATTTGTAGAATTAGCAACTACATTATATCCATAAGTACTTCTCATAAAATCCTCAAAGTTTGCTTTGTTAGCACTTACTTTAGCACTAACTTCGTTAGGCGTTTGGAATAGAGCTTTATTCTGATAGTAAATAAATTTTGTCTATTTAATTTCTGATGGAATAAAGTATATATTGCAGAGACATAAAATAATCTCCGATCAATGATACCGGACACCACTTCATTTCAGTTAGTCATATTTGTAATATTACTTCTTACTTGGGTTTCTTAATATCTCTTCAATGGGATAGGAATATCTATCATATCCTTGAATAGTTACTGTTTTCAATGTATCAAAACTATCACTCAATTTAAAGATGGACATATTTTTAATTGGATTATATGAAGTACGTTTATAGACAACAAGCACTTTTATGGTATCTCCTTCTTTATCGCTAGTTAATTCACCTTGTATCCAATCAGTATATTCACTACCATAAAAGCTTTGTAACTGCTTAGTATCAATAGACCCGTCTTCATCCGTAGGGAAAGTGTTGTTCGCTGGGACATCACAACCAGCTCTCTGATGATTTTTCATGTTCAGTTCATCTACAACTTTATCATATGAATATTCTGCAAATCCAGTAAAGGGCAACGCATAAACATACAAAATGACAAGAATGACTGATATAAAATTTAAACTCAAAAAGAATAGACCTTTGTTTTTTCTGTCCTTTATCAAGAGTATAGAACTAACCAGCAGTATAATTATCACAACTGCAGAACTTACTATTAGGATTGTAGGTGTTATCTGAAATGTCAGTTCCTTTATATGGATTACTTTGAGCCATAATAAATACAAAACACATAATGAGAATAATAAAAAGACTGATAAAGTCCTAATAAATTTAATTCTTCTAGTTTGTATCAAAAAAATTCTCCTTCATTATATAAATAATCAATTATTGGTTATATTAATCTATGATTTGATATATTAAAAAGTAAAACGCAATGAACCTATGCCACCTACTATTCAATTTTTTTCAAAAAATATGTAAGCATAGGTTATTAAAAGCAAAACCGCTAAATATAATAGTATGATCTATTGAATATAATACTCAGTCATCGACCAAACAGTTGGATCACCCCACAAGTAGAAGTTATTTGCGGAATTTTCCCAACCTGTTACAACTCTAATATATTTACCTCCAGAAGTATATTCTCTCCATCCTGTTGATACGACCCAATGCCACTCAGTTATTCCACCAGTCACAAGGATACCGCATGGTCTGCCATTTGATGTAGCCGTTTTAAGAGCTGAATATGTGCCTACATCTGAGGATGTCATAGTATAGCCCCTAGATGATGCATAACTTTTAACATCTGGCGCAATCATCATTACAGGTCCATTACCGATTCTATTATGAAGATCTACAAAAGTATCGTAAACACTATTGTTTTTCTTAAGATTTGTATATCCTCGATTAGCATAATACAAAGAAATATTTGTTGCCGCAGTTGCTCCACAATGATTCGATGCAATAGAGTCATAATCACTCATTACAGCCCAGGTAGTGCCACCAAAAGGAATGTATCCTGAAATATAACTACCTGAAGGCATGGTATCCCAACTGATATCATTATAAATACTACCAGAACCACCTACAAGATTATGATTCTTCTCTTTTACAATCGTTCGGCTCTCTTGATGTAGCTTTATTTCTTTCTCATTTTTCGTATTTAATTGAGCATACAGTTTATCAAGTTTTAGCTTTTGTTTAATTGCTTCTTTTTCTTCCAATGAATTACCACTAATCACTTCTTCCTTGATAAAACTATATCCAGGTCCTGCATATACAATATGTGATTCGCCAGCTTTATATTCTGAGGATTTAACCAATTTATCTATAGAATGATTCTTACCATCACCAAATTCAATTGCTATAGGATTGTCTAAGTTATTATTGACAATAGCGTAGCCTTTTGGGGAGAAAGAGATATAATAAGCAATTACATTATCATCAAGGTCATATAAATTTATAATCTCTCTTAAAGAATCAATCCCTTTCCATAAATCAATATCTGTTTCAGAAGACATATATTTATGGGCAATAAGTAACTTATCAAGGTCATCCATATCCTCGTGCTTACTTTCTGCGGATACAGTTACGAAAGCTGAATTACTTGTACTTAACATAAGAATAAAAGTCATCATCAGCAGTATAATTTTTCTTAGAATTTTCATTATTTTTCCTCCTGGTATATTATATGATATTTTAACTAGCTTACGTGTACTATTTAATATTCTTTTGATTTGTATACATATCTACGTGTAACCGTTTATCGTATTAGAACTTTTGACTGTACAGTATTAATAAAGCATTTGTAAATTTCATTAACTAAATAAGCCATCCATCCTACTTTCAAGGGCATCCCCTCCCATCACAATATTTTTTGTTTATGTGAACAACCATATCTTAGCACAAACAAAACTTAAGTGCGGAGGGATGATGAAATCAAAGTATATTTTTGTAGAAAACAAGTATATTTTTACATTTCACTCAACATAAATTAATATATCGACGATAAAATTATTGCTGGTATGATGTATTTCCATTGTTCCGTTATACTTTTTAATTACCTCTTCTATATTATTTAAACCTATTCCATGGTGTGATTTGTCTGTCTGTGAGGTACTAATTTTATTATTTTTATATAGAACTGTTCCGTTATATGTATTATTCACATGAATATATAAAGTATTTTTTCTAAAATTTATGCGTATCGTTATCTCTTTATCATTTTCTAGCTTTGAAACTGCTTCTATGGCATTATCAAGCAAATTACCCATGATTATAGCAATATCGAAAGATTTAACATTAAGTTGTTCCGGAATTTTTGCTTCGATGGTAGCTTTAATTCCGTTAGCTTTTGCATTCTGTAATTTATAATTTAAAATGCTAT
>JAQUYQ010000146.1 GCA_028691795.1 Herbinix sp. | reverse complement strand
CTCCCTGGATTTGCTGTATAATGAACAACAATCCCTTTAATTCTCTTTAATCTCGTTTGTGGCCTCGAATAGGGATTTGGAGTAAGATACTCTGCTTTTATTACTGTACCATTTGACAATGTTTGAGTTATTGCTTCTGTTTTGGTATTTTGAATATCAAACTTATCCAAATAAATTTGATATATCACGAAAATAGGGAATGCCAGCATAACCAACATAATGAATACTGTAATCGTGATATGTATCTTATTTTTACGACGCCTTCTTCTGCGCCACTCTTCTTTTGTTAATCTTTTTGCCATCTTATCACCTATAAACATGTAAAATGTTTTTACTATTTTAATTAATTTCCTTATAAATGTCAATTTCCAAATATAATCAATTCTATATTAATGTCATTGTGAAATATTGGTTTAACTTTAATCATATTAAGCACTTTCTATTATAACGAAAAAAAGACAGGGAAATCTTCAATTTTTTGAAAATCCCTGTCTTTAATTAAAAGTTCTTTGATATTGGCTATCTAAGTTTATTCTTCTACGCTGTAGTTAGGTGCTTCCTTTGTGATATGAATGTCATGAGGATGACTTTCCTTCAAAGAAGCTGCAGATATCTTAACAAATTTACCGTTCTCTTGTAAGCTCGCAACATCCTTTGCTCCACAGTAACCCATACCGGATCTCAAACCACCGATTAACTGGAATACAGTATCCTCTACCGTTCCCTTATAAGCAACACGGCCTTCTACACCTTCCGGTACAAGTTTCTTAGCATCGGATTGGAAATAACGATCCTTACTTCCGTTCTCCATTGCTGCAATGGATCCCATACCACGGTATACCTTATATTTTCTTCCCTGGAAAAGTTCAAAGGTACCTGGACTCTCATCACAACCTGCAAAAATACTACCCATCATACATACATTGGCACCTGCTGCTAATGCTTTTGTTATGTCTCCTGAATATTTAATACCACCATCTGCAATAATCGGTATCCCGTGATTCTTTGCTACTTCATATGCGTTCATGATTGCAGTGACCTGAGGAACACCAATACCGGCAACAATTCTGGTGGTACATATGGAACCTGGTCCGATACCAACTTTAACTGCGTCTACACCTGCTTCGATCAGTGCAAGTGCTCCTTCCCCTGTTGCAACATTACCCGCAATAATCTGTACTTCCGGATATGTCTCACGAATCATCTTAATAACTCTTAATACATTGGCTGAATGACCGTGTGCAGTATCAATTACAATTGCATCTACCTTTGCTTTCACAAGTGCATCGATACGATCCATAACATTACTGGTTACTCCTACCGCAGCTGCACATAACAAACGTCCTTGATCGTCCTTTGCAGATAGTGGATATTTAATCTGCTTTTCAATATCTTTAATTGTAATAAGACCTTTAAGGTTGCCTTCGTCATCTACAAGTGGAAGCTTTTCTTTTCTGGCAGATGCTAATATTTTCTTTGCTTCTTCCAGCGTAATGCCTTCCTTTGCGGTAACCAAACCCTCAGATGTCATTGATTCGCTTATTTTCTTAGAAAAATCTGTTTCGAATTTTAAGTCACGGTTCGTGATAATACCAACTAACTTTTTACCGTTAATAACAATCGGAACACCTGATATTCTATATTTTCCCATTAACTCATTCGCATCCTGCAATGTATGATCCGGTGATAAATAAAATGGATCGGTGATTACACCATTCTCTGAACGTTTTACCTTATCTACCTCTTCAGCCTGCTCCTGTATAGACATATTTTTATGAATAACACCGATGCCTCCCTGTCTTGCCATAGCGATTGCCATTCGGTTCTCAGTTACTGTATCCATTCCGGCACTCATTAACGGGATATTCAGTTTGATTTTTTTGGTCAGATATGTTGTCAGATCAACTTGATTTTGTGTTACCTCTGAGTAAGCAGGTACTAATAATACATCATCAAATGTTATTCCTTCACCGATTATTTTTCCCATTTTTTCTAATCTCCTCACTTTCTTATTTAAATGTTGTTTAAAATAGATTTTTAAAAGTATAACGAATAAATCTGGCATTGTCAACCACGAATAAATGTAAAAAGAATATTATATGACCATTATACGAATAAATGTAAAAAGAATATTATATGAATAAATGTAAAAAGAAGCTTATTAAGATATTTAAAGAGGATGCTTCCCATGTTCCTGCTTATTAAGAACATTAGAATACACCCCCTGTATATCAATTCTGATCTATTAAATTTGTGCAATCTTTCTTGGGCCCTTCTGTTTCATAAGGGAAAGCATCTTTTCACTAGGCTCAAATAAGATTCTGTATTTCTTATCCTCAATGTTAGCTATAATTATATAGGGTTTTCTGGATTTATCTCTAGATGAAAAATCTTTATTTTCATACTGAGCATACGTATAGCCATCCAATGCGTGAGAGCCTTCCTGTGCAACAATTTCAACCTGCTCCATATCAATACGAAGTATTGTTTTACGTTTTGATTTTCCCGCAATTCGGTCAAAATCAATTTGTCCATCAACAAAGACGTATTCATAATCAATATTTAACCTGGGGAACAGAAAAACTAAGACTACCACTAATACTATTCCAGCTATTTGAAAAACTCCTCCTATAAACATACATATTAACCCTACAACAATTCCTATTATCATAAGGGAACGAAGTGCCAGTGTTGACATCGTATCCTTTCTCTTGACTCCCGCTTCCGCGTATGATTGATTCATGCAATACCTCCTATATATTATGGACTGCATCCATAATCTCTACACTCCGATCACCTTCATATGCTCACTACGTTCTCATTTCTATAGTAATTAAAGGCACTCATGTCTTATGTGAGTCTATACTTCTAGCGTCCAGTTATGGCTATCTTTAATCTCACCTAATTGAATTCCTGTAATCGTATTATATAGCTTTTGGCTGACAGGTCCAATACCTCCGTCCTGTACCTGCATGATATGCTGATCCCAACGAAGCTGGCCTACCGGCGAAATTACTGCTGCAGTTCCGGTACCCCATACTTCCTCTAAGATTCCCTTCTGTGCTGCTTCATATATCTCATCAATAGAAATCTTGCGTTCCTCTGTCGGCAAGCCCCATTCTTTGCAAAGAGCAAGAACAGAATCTCTGGTTACACCAGGTAAGATACTTCCATTTAATTCAGGAGTAATTACCGTCCCATTAATCTTAAAGAAAATGTTCATAGCGCCAACTTCTTCAATGTACTTTCTATGAATACCATCCAGCCATAATACCTGGGAATATCCTTCCTCGTGTGCTTTTACCTGTGATTTTAGAGAAGCAACATAATTCGCTCCAACCTTAGCTTCACCGATACCGCCCTTTACTGCTCTTACATATTCATCTTCTATCCAAATCTTTACTGGATTTAAACCTTCGGGATAATATGCACCAACTGGGGACAAAATAATAATAAATAAATATTTATCGGACGGTCTTACTCCCAGAAAAGGATCCGTTGCAATGATAAAGGGCCTGATATAAAGTGAGGTACCCGCCTTAGTCGGTATCCAAAATTCGTCCACCTTAACAACCGTTTTAATCGCTTGAAGAAAATCCTCTTCAGGTATTTCAGGGATACATATTCTGCGATTTGTATTATTTGCTCTCTCAATATTTTTATTAGGGCGGAACAATAAGGTTCTTCCATCCTCTGTCTTATATGCTTTCATACCTTCAAACATTTCCTGACCATAATGGAATACCATGGCGGAGGGTTCCAAATTGAGCGGCTGATATGGTATAACACGTGGATCAAACCAACCTTTTCCTGACTCATAATTCATAATAAACATATGGTCAGTAAAAATAGTTCCAAATTTCAAAGGATTATCTGCTCCTGGTAATACCTTTGGGCTTTTTGTCATCTCAATTTTAATATTTAACATTTTATTATCCTTCCTTTTCTTTCCGTTCTACTTAGCTTTTCAAGATTTTATTGGAAGACTGCAACCAATTATTATATTCTTAATAGTAGTCTTCCTTATCTGATTTTTCAAGTATTTTTTGATGAATTTTATTATTTTATAAGTATTATATCATTAAAGGCCGCCACTCATTATTAAGTTAAATACTCTATTTTTTTATGAAACTGCTATTTTTTCCAAGGAGATGCTATTTTCTCCTTTCATATCTGCAAAAGGTATATGGAAGGTCGTAATAGGTCTGCTCGTCTGATTCCTCTGCCAGAACCCAGTCCTCCATCTCATCCAGGTTAGGAAAATACGTATCTGCCAAATATGAATAATCAATTTTTGTTATATGGGCTACATCGCAATACGGGAGTAATTGTTTATAAATACTTGCGCCCCCAATTACATAAATGTCCTTCGATTTATATTTTCCCGCTGTTATTAGTGCTTCTTCAATGCTATTCACTACAATAGAATCCTTAACTTTATATTCCTTCTTCGTCGTTATCACAATATTTACTCTATTTTTAAGGGGCTGGCTGCTAGGGAAACTTTCCAGTGTATTTTTTCCCATGATAACTACTTTATTCGTTGTCTCATCACGAAAAAAGCGCATATCTGCGGGAATGCTCACCAGAAGTTTGTTCTTGTAACCGATTGCCCAGTTTTTATCCACTGCCACGATTAAATTCATCGAATCATCGCCTTTCTTAAGTTTATAATGGCTCGCATTCTTTTGCGAGACTATTCACACTAACACAACATGTCCGCCCTTTGAGTTAGTTTGTGCCGAGGATTACGCAGGCACAAACTTCTAGGTGTGAATTGTGCTTTTCAACAATTCACACTATACCGCTACAGGGATCTTCTCAAGCTTTGGTCCAAATTTATAATTTAGTAATTTAAAATCATCTACGGTAAAATCATAAAAATCCTTCACCTTAGGATTCATCCAAAAGGTTGGTGCATCATATACTGGGCGCTCAATTAATTCCTTAATAACTGGGATATGTCTGTCATAAATATGTGCATCTGCAATTACATGTACCAGTTCTCCTACTTCAAAGTCACAAACTTGGGACAGCATATGAATTAATACAGCGTATTGGCATACATTCCAGCTGTTGGCAGCTAGAATATCGTTCGAGCGTTGGTTTAAAATTGCATTCAGTACTAACTTATCACTATTATTTTTCTTAGTTACATTAAACGTCATACTGTAGGCACAGGGATACAAATTCATCTCATGAAGATCCTGATGAACATAGATATTTGTCATAATTCTTCTGCTATAAGGATTATTCTTTAAATCGTATAAAACACGGTCAACCTGATCCATTTCGCCATCCTTATATTTGTGTTTAACCCCCATTTGATATCCATAAGCTTTTCCGATGGACCCAGTCTCATCTGCCCAACTGTCCCATATATGACTGTTTAAGTCATGAACGTTATTTGATTTTTTTTGCCAAATCCAAAGAATTTCATCAATACAACTTTTAAAAGCTGTCTGTCGAAGCGTTAATGCCGGAAATTCCTTGGATAAATCATATCGATTCACGACACCGAATTTTTTAATTGTGTAGGCAAAAGAGCCATCCTCCCATTTTGGTCTGACCTTTTCCCCCTCGGTACTTAAACCGTTCTCTAAAATATCCTTGCACATAGTAATAAATATATTATCCGCTAAGCTCATAATTTGCCTCCATGTTCTGAGAATGAGTGCTTGCATTCATTCTCAGAACGCAAACCTCAAAAGCGAATTATTATACTTAATTCGCTTTGTGACAGTGATTTTCTTTCACTAGTCACCTATGCCTTTCGATTATTTTAATTAAGCAATGTAAATTTAATTGTCTCGAATTTTAGTGGTATATCCAAGTGAGTAGTTAAGAAGTCTTATAGCAAGATCGTCTTACTCTACTCGTTTGAAAATAACTGTGTTTTAATCCTTATCACAAGTATTCTCTAATTATGTATTGTACCTTACTAGTCCTTTCAAGGCAATACAAAATTTCCTGCTATAACTGACTGACTACGTCATATTTTTTCTAATAGCGACTAAAATCACATCAAA
>JAQUYQ010000145.1 GCA_028691795.1 Herbinix sp. | reverse complement strand
AAAACTTTATGCAGAACAACGATGGATTATATGATGTTTTGTGACCAGGATGATGTATGGAAATCAAATAAAATAGCGATAACTTTAAAGCGAATCAGACATATGGAGGCTCAAATTGGTAAAAATATCCCATTGGCAGTATTTACTGATGCCAGCGTGGTTGATAAGAATTTAAAAGAATTGTATCATTCCTTTTTCTGTTCCAATCATTTAAACCCGCTGAAAACGGATCTTTCCCACCTCCTAATGGAAAATAAGTTAATCGGTTGTACTGTAATGGTGAACGTTGCACTTCGTAATGTTCTGCAGAGCAACCGCCTTCCGGAAAAGGCAAAATATCATGACTGGTGGATTGCACTTATCGCAGCTTCCTTCGGTAAAATAGGTTTTGTGAATGAAAGTACTCTATTATATCGCCAGCACTCAAGTAATGTTGTCGGTGGTGCAGACTTTTTCTCTTATTTTAAGAATCGGATTGCATCTTTAAAAGATCAAAGAGAAGCGGTGCTTATACTGGAACGGCAGGCAGAGGAGTTTCTTGCTTTATATGGAGATCAGTTAATACAAGAAAAAAAAGACATTATTCTAAACTTTGCTAATTTGCATCAGGCTAGATTTATTAAAAGAAGATGTTTACTTTTGCATAATGGTTACCTAAAAAGCGGTTTGATACGTAATATTGGGCTTTTTATTATTGTATAAAATATGTATTTTTATACAGCACTTTAGCAATTTAAACTAATAAAAAATTAATTCAAATAGCCCGTCTACAAGACTTGACAAAAAGAAATGTTGCTGATACAATTACTTAAAACTTAATAATACTACTTTTTTATACAGCAACAGAAGCCCCATTACAGAGTGTCCTGTGGTGATGGGCTTTTCTTATAGCTTTGACGTACATAAAGCTAAAAGTACATAAGTAGAGAGGAGCATGCTATGAAGAGGATGGTATTGTCAATTTTGGTAGATAATACGGCCGGAGTACTCAGCCGGGTAGCTGGATTATTTAGCAGAAGAGGTTATAATATCGATAGCTTGACAGTTGGTGAGACTCAGGATCCTGAAATCTCAAGAATGACTATTTTAGCACATGGAGACGATCAGATTCTGGAACAAATCAGAAAGCAGTTACTTAAATTAGAGGACGTCATTGAAATTAAAGAATTGGCCGCTGGTGAATCAGTAACAAGAGAGCTTATTCTGGTCAAGGTTAATGCAGCGGAAAAGGATCGAATTGCAATCATTTCTATTGCTGATATTTTCCGAGCGAAGATTGTGGATGTAGCATTAGAATCCCTAATGATTGAACTTACCGGTAATCAGGATAAGATAGATGCTTTTATTAAACTGTTAGGTCAATATACGATTAAAGAATTGGTTCGCACCGGAATAACCGGATTAGCAAGAGGATCAGGAGACATTGCTGATTATATCGATGATTAATTGAAATTTAATATCATAAAACCATAGAGGAGAAATCCTTTAGACAACTTAATTCATTTTAAAAATAGGAGGGAAATCCTCCTAAATATTTTTTCAAAAATTGGAGGAGAAATCCTCCTACAATACAAGGGAGGAGAAATCCTCCTAAAATTCAAGGAGGATATATAAAATGGCAAAAATTTATTATCAACAAGATTGTAACCTTTCACTGTTAGAGGGAAAGACGATTGCTGTTATTGGCTACGGCAGCCAGGGACATGCACATGCATTAAATGCAAAGGAATCAGGAGCAAACGTAATTATTGGTCTTTATCCTGGAAGTAAATCATGGGCAAAGGCTGAAGCAGCTGGATTTGAAGTATATACAGCAGCAAATGCTGCTAAGAAGGCAGACATCATCATGATTCTTATCAATGATGAGAAGCAGGCGAAGCTTTATAATGAATCTATCGCTCCTAATCTTGAAGCAGGCAATACATTAATGTTTGCTCATGGTTTCAGCATTCATTTTGGTCAGATTATACCTCCGGCAGATGTAGATGTATTAATGATCGCACCTAAGGGACCTGGACATACTGTAAGAAGCCAGTATCAAGAAGGTCGTGGCGTTCCATGTCTTATCGCTGTTCATCAGAATGCTACCGGCAAGGCTCATGAATTAGGTCTTGCATATGCTTTAGCAATCGGCGGCGCAAGAGCAGGTGTTCTTCAGACAACCTTCAGAGAAGAGACTGAAACTGACTTGTTTGGTGAGCAGGCTGTACTTTGTGGTGGTGTTACCGCTCTTATGAAGGCTGGTTTTGAGACCTTGGTTGAAGCTGGTTATGAGCCGGAAAGTGCTTATTTTGAATGTATCCATGAAATGAAATTAATCGTTGACTTAATTAATGAGAGTGGTTTTGCAGGAATGAGATACTCCATTTCCAATACTGCTGAATATGGCGATTATATTACAGGATCCAAAATCATCACTGCTGAAACTAAGAAAACAATGAAGCAAATTCTTACCGATATCCAGAATGGTACCTTTGCTCGTAACTGGTTATTAGAAAACCAGGTTGGATGTCCTTATTTCAACGCTACCAGAAGAATTGAGGCACAACATGACTTAGAGAAGGTTGGCGCTGAACTTCGTCAGATGATGAGCTGGACAAGCAAACCGAAGTTGATCAACAACTAATTATTAAATCATATTGCTCTAAATATATTAAAATTCCCACCTACTTCATTATGAACTATTCCCTGTATACTTGGCAGGGTTATTTCGTAATGAAGCGGATGGGTATTTTTTTTAGTAAAAATAATATTTGGTAATAATATCGGTTTTATTGTTACCTTAAATTTATAGCTTTTAGTACTTTCAATCTATAGTTGTTGGCGGGTATCTGATGTGATAAAATGTTGAGTAGCTTAGATGCTTCGCAAAGGAGATAAACAATGGGAGAGATTAATACAATAGTTTTTGATATAGGCAATGTACTTGTAGATTTTAGATGGGAAGAATATTTAAGGGACTGTAATTATGATGAGGATGTAATCGGTAAGGTTAGTAATGCCACGGTTATGAATAAACTTTGGAAAAAGTGGGATCGTGGAGATATAGATGAGGCAGAGATGATTGAACAATGCTGTTTACTGGAGCCGAGTGTTGAATTGGAAATTAGAAAGTTTTTTGCTGACATTCTAAAGGTCGTCAGAGAATATAATTATTCGGCCGATTTTATACAAGGGTTAAAGAAAAACAATTACAAGGTGTATCTGCTATCTAATTATGCCGAAACACATTTTGAACTTGATAAAGAATATTTTAAGTTTATAAACTATGTCGATGGCGGAGTAATATCTTATGAGATAGGTTGTATAAAACCAGAAGCTAAAATTTATAAAACTCTAATTGAAAAATATAATATCAATCCCTCTGAAGCTGTATTTTTAGATGATTTACCAGAGAATTTAAAGGGTGCGAAACCTTTTGGATTCCATACCATTCAAGTAAAATCATATGAGCAAATGCTATTGGATTTACGAGAGCTTGGTGTAAGAGTTTAATCGCTGATTTGGGTGTCAAAGATGAAAACTATATTAACTTGGTGAAGGGCAAGGTTAATTTGTATATCGCGATAAGACTACAAGAAGATTTCTTGTGGCCTTTTTTTGTCCGGCAAAATGGTTATATTAAAATAGAAAAATAATGTGAATATTTGAGAACCTTAATAAAAAATTAATTTATTAATATTTCAATTATGATATACTGAATAAAGATACGGAAATGGAAGATGATTTCTATTTTGGAATATGTTACAGAGTAGAAAGGAACAATAAATCTATGAGACAAAAAACGAAAAGTAGAATAAAGCAGATACTTCTCCTCCTTATATGTCTTGGTATATTAGGAGTCATTATACTGTTAAGTATGAATAGTCATATCAAAGCATCAGTAAAAAACCAAATTATTACTTCCGAGGATGCACGAATGCTTAACGATGTGGACTGTATTCTTGTTCTTGGAGCAGGAATATGGGAAAATAATGAACCGAGCCCTATGTTAGAAGACAGAATTAAGTTGGGCATTGAATTATATAAGGCAGGGGTTTCAGAATGTTTATTAATGAGTGGTGATCATGGTAGGATAGATTACGATGAGGTCAATGTAATGAAGCAATATGCCATTGATGCAGGAGTTCCTTCCGAGGATATCTTTATGGATCATGCAGGTTTTTCTACTTATGAAAGCTTATATCGTGCACGGGATATCTTTGAAGTCGATAAAATGATCATTGTTACTCAGAAATACCATATGTACAGAGCAATATACGTAGGAAAAGGACTTGGATTAGATGTATATGGTGTGACATCCGACCCTAGGCAATATGCAGGACAAAATAAACGTGAAGCCCGTGAAATTCTTGCACGTGTGAAGGATTTCTTCTACGTGGTTGCCAAACCCAAACCTACTTATCTAGGTGAAACAATTCCGGTCAGCGGAAACGGGGATATTACAAACGATAAGAAATACGAATAGGTAGATTAGATAAAGTGAATTTTTTTGAGAAACCCAATAATTTGCAAGTTAGAAAAAGTAATGTCGATGAGTTATGATAGCTTAGCAATAACATCGGAGTAATGATTTAGTGAGTAATAACAGATGTTAAATATCAAAAAAGTAAAATATTTTTTGCAAGAAAGGGAGATCTTATGAAGCTATATATTAAACAAAGGGTATTTTCACTCGGAGATAAGTATGATGTTTATGATGCACAAGAAAACGTGGTATTTGATGTAGAGAGCGAGCTTTTCACAATTGGAGCCAAGCTGCATCTTTATGATACACAAGGCCGTGAGTTATATTATATTAAAAGAAAGCTTACTTTTTTCATGGCAGAATATGAAATATATCAAGGAAATAATTTGATTGCGACAATAAGTCAGGAGTTCGCTCTGTTCCATTCAAAATTAAATGTTGAAAGTGTCTTAGGAAATTTTGCAGTTGATGGTGATTTCATGAGTATGAACTATCAAATATCAAGAAATGGTCTATTTTTCGGTAGTGTTTATAAAAAGTGGTTATCCTGGGGAGACAGCTATGAGTTGGAGGTTCCTGATGAACAAAATGCTGGATTTTTCTGTGCTTTAGTCATCGCTGTTGACAATTGTCTTCATAATGAGTCCAATCATAATCATTAATAATTAACTTTGGTTCTGGTGTCATAAGTCGGATCAGTATAGTGTGATAAATAGTTGTGTATCTAGATTCATTGTTTTACTTAATATAATTTATGACGCCCAACTCAACTTTAATAATTTCATAATACAATAAAAACTATTAAATTTATAAACTGAGGTGAAAATAATTGCAGTTAAAAATTCTTGTTGTAGAAGATGATGAAGATATTAACCGAATCCTGAGACGTTACCTGGAACGAGAACAGTATGAGGTGGTTTCAGCTTTTTCAGGAACGGAAGCAAAGCTACAGTTGCAGTTGAATTCCTTTGATCTAATTCTCTTGGATTTAATGCTTCCGGGAATTACGGGGGAGGAATTAATCTTAGAAATCAGAAAGTATGCACAGATTCCAATTTTGGTTATATCAGCGAAGGGTTCTCTAACGGATAAAGTAAATGCATTAAAAAACGGTGCAGATGATTATATAACGAAACCTTTTGAACGAGATGAGGTATTAGCAAGGGTAGAAGCAATTTTACGAAGAAGTAGACAGTCGGCACCAAATTCAAATAATGAAAACGATTATACAATAAAAAACTTAGTACTACGGACTGCTTCCAGAGAGGTATATGTTGGTTGCAACCTGATTTCACTTACCGCCTATGAATTTGATATTTTGCATCTGATGCTGCAATATCCAGAAAGGGTTTTTACAAAGGATCAGTTATATCAAGATATCTGGAAGACAGGTTATTATGGAGAAGACAACACAATTAATGTACATATGAGTAACATCCGAAAAAAGATAAAAGAATATGACGAGGAATCCTATATAAAAACGGTATGGGGAATTGGTTTTAAGATAGATAATGCTTAATATAAAATAATGGTTCGGGTGACATAAGTCGGATTAGTATAGTGT
>JAQUYQ010000144.1 GCA_028691795.1 Herbinix sp. | reverse complement strand
AGAGTTTAAGAATTTGGGTAAGAAAAATCTAAGAATTAACATAATATAGAAATTTATTCGAATATATAAGTATAATAATTCTAAAAGATTTAAAGATTGATTTGGGCGTCATAATTCGGATTTATATATTGAGATGAATATATAAACACACATATTCATCGCTACTGTATAGTAAGGACTTATGACACCCAAATCAAGATTAAAAAGTCATAAAAATTCCGGTAAAAAATAATCTTAATTTTGGAATTGTTTTTTACTTTTCTTACAACACTATACGAATACGCCTCTGAAGGAGGCAGAATGGAGGTATGACATGAATATTGGTATGATTGCTCATGATGCAAAAAAGAAGCTGATGCAGAATTTCTGTATTGCTTATCGTGGAATATTAAGCAAGCATAATCTGTATGCAACTGGTACGACCGGACGTTTGATTGAAGAAGTAACAAATCTTAATGTTCATAAGTATTTAGCAGGACATTTAGGGGGAGGACAACAACTAGGATCTCAGATAGAACACAACCAAATGGATATGGTTATATTTTTACGTGACCCCTTAACACCAAAATCACATGAGCCTGATGTAAATGATATTTTTCAATTATGTGATAAACACAATATTCCATTAGCAACAAATCTTGCTACGGCTGAGCTGCTTGTAAAAGCTTTAGACCGTGGAGATTTAGACTGGAGAGAGCTTTTTAAATCCTAAAACTATAATAAAATATGTGATTATTAATTAAATGGATTAAAAGCTCTTAGACGATTGCGGGAGATGGTATACGAATGAGAAAAAAAGTACTTTGTATGGTTATAATTGCCTCAATTGCTTTTGGAGGATGCCAAAACTCCTCAGATAGTTTTTTGACTTATCAAGATACTGCATTAAAGACAGATTACTCTATTGATAACCAACTAACGCAGGGAGATTTTTTTGCTAAGGATATTGCGATTGTATCACAAGATGATAATATCGGAAACGATACACAGCTGACAGTGGGTGCTTCCTTACTTATCAATAAATCAGATAATCAAGTGATTTATGCAGACAAAGTATATGATAAACTTTATCCAGCCAGCCTTACTAAGTTATTAACAGCTCTGGTCGTTTTACGTAATGGCGAATTGACTGACATGGTAACTATCGGATACAATGCCACCCATATAACTGAAATTGGTGCTAAAACCTGTGGATTTGAAGAAGGGGATGTTATTTCCCTGGAAGCATTATTGAATAGCATGCTTATTTACTCTGGAAATGATGCTGCTATAGCAATCGCAGAACATGTTGGAGGCAGTGTGGAAGATTTTGTTAAGATGATGAATGAGGAAGCACTAAAAATTGGTGCTGTTCATTCTAATTTTGTGAATCCCAATGGTTTACATGATAATAACCAATGTACTACTGCCTATGATTTATATTTGATATTTAATGATTTGTTACAATATGATACCTTCCGAAACATTATAAACTCTGATTCTTATAAAGCAGAATATTCCGATAAAGATGGTAATGATAAACAGAAAATATTTGAAACCACTAATTTGTATTTAGAAAATAAAGAAGATTTGGGAACTGGAATTACAGTAATCGGTGGAAAAACAGGAACTACCAGTAAAGCTGGTAATTGCTTGATATTACTTAGCAAGGACGATGAGGATAATGAATATATTTCAGTAATCTTAAAGGCTGCAGGAAGAGATGAGCTGTATACTCAGATGTCTTATTTGCTCTCTAAAGCAATATCTCAATAGGTTTATATTAATTAATACTTCATTTGGAATTTTATAGTTGTTTTTCCATTATGATTGTACTATAATTATTTTATATAATAATTTTAGATTGAGGATACAAATTAATAACCGGCACCGCACATCTTATGTTGCGCCCACCATAAGGAGGAGATTACAATGATACAGATAATTTCAGGTGAAAAGGGTAAGGGGAAGACAAAAATTCTTATCGAAAAAGTAAATACCGAAGTGAGAGCTGCAAAAGGAAGCATTGTTTATCTTGATAAAAGCAACAAGCACATGTACGAACTGAGTAATAAAATAAGATTAGAAAACATAAGAGATTATTATATTGAAAATCAAAGTGAGTTTATCGGTTTTATCTGCGGTATCATATCCGGCGACCATGATTTACAGGCGGTATATCTGGATAGTTTCCTCAAAATAGCTTATGTAAATGAAAATGATTTTGAAAGTGTTTTTTCTAAATTAGAAAAAATCTCTGAGGAGTTTCATGTTGATTTCGTTCTTAGTGTTTCCATGAATAAAAATCAACTTCCTGAGAATATTAAAAAGAATGTAATTGTATCTTTATAAAAGGTACCTTAAAACGAAGATAAAGGAGCGTCGTGTAAACGAACGCTCCTATTTATGTTCGCTAAAATAATTGCGAACCCTTCTTTATTCATTTCTTAATCTTCCGAAGAAACTTAAAGCATATAGACCGGAAACACCAACAAGAGCATATACAATTCTTGAAATCAAGGTCATGTCTCCAAAAATTACTCTTACTAAATCAAAACTGAAGAATCCGATTAGTCCCCAATTGACAGCACCGATCACTACTAATACAAGTGCTATATAATCTAATGTCTTCATAATGAACCTCCTTTATTCCATATTATTCATGGCAAATGAATTGACTAGCCAATTCATTTTCTTTCCTTGAAAAGTTCTTTACATCCATTGTAATCTAAATAAACATACGATATAAAGAGATAACTCTCTTATAATAGATTAACCAATTTTTTTGTATTTATTCAAAAATATTGCAATAACAAGACATGATTTATGCTTTTTTAAAAATAAGGGGTTTAAAAATCCAAAAAAAACAAGTATAATATTATGGAATACCGAAATAGGAGGCGAAAGCTTGAGTGATCAGAATAAAGTAGTTAAATTTAAAAAACGCAAAAGTATTAATATCGGTATTGTAGTATTTTTAATTTTATTTTTATATATAGCAATAAACGTATATATTTACTTCACCAAAGATCAGCTTTCCATCTATGAGGTTCAAGAAGGATCTACTGCAGTGGATAATCGCGTTACTGCTTTGATCTTAAGGCAAGAGAAACTTATTTATTCAGATAAAGCAGGTTATGTTTTATATTATCAAAAAGATGGCGCACGTGTAGCTAAGAACTCCTCAATCTATTCTGTAAATGATAGCCAGGTATATAATGCTGATAGCAGTGAGGAGGCTATTGTTTTAACAGATAAAAATGAAGCGGAAATCAAACACGATATTAGCACTTTAAAAAAATCCTTTTCCAATGATAATTTTGTCAGCATATATGATTTTCAAGAAAATCTTCAAAGTACAGTGAGTGATGTTCTAAATAGTTCTTTGGTTAATGATGGACAAGCTTTAGGTAATGTATCTGGCTCAGTTACGAGTCAGGAAAGCGGTATCATTGCTTATTATATGGATAATTTTGAAACAGTTACTTCGAATGATGTAACAACGGATATGTTTAATTTGAAGAATTACCAAAAAACAAATCTAAGAACAATTGAAAAAATATCAAAAAATACCCCTGTTTATAAAATGATTTCCTCAGAGAACTGGAATCTAATATTACCGCTTACTAAAGATCAATATGATAAATTGTCCGATAAAGACCGTGTTAGATTTACTATTTTAGAGAATGATATTAAAATGTTAGCAAGCCTTGAACTTTCTAAAAAAGGTTCGGATTATTTTGCTGTTCTATCAATGAATAAGGATTTATCCAATTATCTTGGAGAACGCTATTTGGAAATTGAATTAAACTTTGATTCCGTTGAGGGACTTAAAATTCCGCTAACTTCTGTTGTAGAAAAGGATTTTTATGAAGTACCGATAACTTATTTTACTCAGGGTGGGGATAGTAAAGAAAAAGGCTTAATCCAAGTGGTTTACAATAAGAACGGGGATATCGATACACTTTTTGTTCCTACCGAAATATATTATCAGGATGATGACAATGCATATATAGATACACAATTATTTGAGCCAGGTACGAAGATTCAAGCTTCAGTGAAAAAAAATACTGATCAATATACTATATCAAAAATGGTAAAATTATCTGGTGTATATAATGTTAATTTAGGCTATGCAGTATTTAAATATATTGAAATTCTGTATCAAAATGAGGAATACTGTATTGTAAGCAAAAATACAACCAACGGATTATCGGCTTATGATCATATTGCGTTAGTTGGAGAAACGGCAGTTGATCAGCAGATAATATACTAACGATGTTAATAATGTTATCGGTACATAATCATATAACAGACATTCGACATGAATAAGTTACATTGGGCCGTTGTACTTGGGACTATATTTTAACTATTTATTATCTACATAGGCTATAAGTTATACATACAAAAGATCAAACTAGATTTATACTTATTATTAATTAATTTAAGTTCGTGCCTGCGGCCCAAAGTTTGCAGGCTTTGATGAAAGGCATGGTTATTATCATGATGAATGAGAATATAAAAGAAATTGAATATAGAATTCAAGCTGCCTGCGACAGAGCGGGTAGAGAACGCTCCGAAGTGACTTTGATAGCAGTTAGCAAAACAAAGCCAAATGAGATGTTAGAGGAAGCTTATCAATTGGGAATGCGCCACTTTGGTGAAAATAAAGTTCAAGAATTATCACAAAAATTTGAAGATTTGAATAAATTATTCCAAGAAAGGGTATATTGGCATCTGATTGGACATCTTCAGAGAAATAAGGTAAAATATATCATTGATAAAGCTGTTCTAATACATTCGGTTGATTCTCTTCGGCTTGCAGATCAAATAGAAGAAGAAGCAGCTAAAAAAAATCGGATTATTGATATATTAATCGAAGTTAATATAGCCAAAGAAGATACAAAATTCGGAACCAGTGAAGAGTCAATCTTTTCGCTTTTGGCTGACATAGCGAAGCTTCCCCATATTAGGGTAAGAGGACTTATGACAATAGCACCTTATGTAGAAAATCCTGAAATAAATAGGAAGTATTTTAGAAAATTGCGAGAATTATTTATTGACATCAAAACAAAAAACATTGATAATAATTGTAATGGAAATATTATTAATACCGAATACTTCGATATTCTTTCAATGGGTATGACAGGTGATTTTGAAGTCGCAATTGAGGAGGGTGCCACAATGGTTCGGGTTGGGACAGGCATATTCGGTGAACGTGATTATTCTAAAACTGTTTAGATAATATAGATAGGAGAATAGAAATGTCTAGTATTTTTAAAAATTTTTTAAATTCAATGAAACTTACCGAAGATGATGATGAATATGATGAATATCTTAACGATGAAGCAGAAATGGAAGAAAAGAAATCAAAACGTTTAGAAAGAAAAGAAGCAAAAAAGGAAAGATATGCAGAAGTTCCAAAGAATCAGCCATTTGCTCCTCAGCAAACAGCTGCAGCAAATGAACTCAAAAAAGAAAGGGTTACTAAATTGGAAAGAAGTTCATCAGGTAAGGTTGTACCAATTCGGACAACTACAAAAGGCCTTGAGGTTTGTATTATGAAACCTACTTCCTTTGAAGATTCTCAGGAAATTTGTGATATGCTTTTAACTGGAAGAGCTACCGTTATTAATTTGGAGGGCTTTGACGATAAGTTAGCACAAAGGACTATGGACTTTATCTCTGGCTCTGTGTATGCTATCAACGGAAAATTACATCGTATTTCCAGCTGCATTTTTATTGTGTCTCCTGATACGGTTGATATCTCCGGAGATTATCTTGATTTGATTCAGGAAAGCGGTTTTGAACCTCCGACCTTCCATTCAAAGTTCTAGGCCTATGATGAACTCTGATAAGGAAGATCATATTTTTCGAAGACGTTTGCTTGATTTGGCAAATACGGCATATTCCAGAGGAATCTGTATCTTCTCAGATTTTTTGAATTTGAATGAACAGAATATATTTTATAGTCTTAAAATGAATTACCTATGATAAAGTATTTTACCTACGGAGGTTTTAAAGATGCCGAGCGGAAAATACTTTGTTTTTGTGGAAAC
>JAQUYQ010000143.1 GCA_028691795.1 Herbinix sp. | reverse complement strand
TTGTACTTTACTTAAAAGATGGAACCTCCACCACAGAAAAGAAGTAAAATAATTGGTAATATGCCGTCTAATCCGCCATTACAACCGCAGGTGTTATTTCCGTTACAGGAACCGAAGATACCGTTATCTCCTCCGGTTAAGAATAGTAAAATAAGAATCATGAAAATTGGGCTAATTCCATTATCGCTTTTGTTACTTCCACAGCAAGATGTACATGATAGATCACTCATAATTGAGCCTCCAATATTTTGTTATACCATATCATATGATGCACTAAGTTATATTTACACTTATCTATGTGACTTAGTCACAATATGAATTGGACAAACAGAAAGCTAAGCTTTTGGGTCATCAGCGGCTACAGTATCGTTAACGACAAAGATATACTTAGACAGCATGTTTTTTAATTGTAGTTTATATATTGATCCATAAATTAAGGGCTGTTGCAAAACAACTTAATATGTTTACGAGCTTGTAATCATATTAAGTTGAGTTTTGCAACAACCCTTTTATTATCACTATTCTAGACTAATTGACCAATTTATGCTAAACGTGGAGCTGGACTTTTTCATAAAGGAATTACCATGTGTGAGGACACTTTTAACGTGAGCAGTTGATTTGGGGTGAATGGTACCGGAAAGTGCACCAACAAATCCGTTGGTATCCGTGATTAAACTCGGACCGTTCTTACTCTTCCATCCATCATTCAAGTAGAGTGCTATAGCAATATTCTTTGACTCTTCTTTTGTTAATTGAGTCCAATTCGTATAGGTTTGCGGGCTAACAAAGTTAAAATACCCGTTGGAATCATTTACTATCTGATCCGAAGTTACTACGATGGGTGCGGTAGTCATATTTTTGATTGTGATGTCATTGCTCTCAATGGTAGTATTACCGTCAATCGGATTAAATTCAACAGTAAAGGAGGTACTTATTACAACATCAATAATCGTAGCATCAGCGTTTACCAACATATTGGTACTTAAGGATTCGTTCGGTTGGAATTCAACAAAGGTATAGTTATGCGAAACGGCATAAGCTTGGGCTGTTGAATCGGCAATTCCATAAATTGTTGCATTTAAAATAGCTGGGACTGTATCACTTGCATCATTAGAGCTAATCGTTGTCGCATCCGGATCAATCGTTGTTGACTTATTATTAAATCTAATTTCGGCTAAAGCGCTGCAGTTTCGAAATGCATTGCCATTAATGGTAGCTACATTTTTCGGAATGGTTATGGAGGTCAGTCCGGTGCAATAAAAAGCACCGTATCCAATGGTAGTTAATCCATTACCAAGAGTTGCAGATACTAATTGATAACAGCTGGAGAAAGCATAATCTCCAATAATATTTACACTATCTGGTATGACAATAGAGGTTAGACTTTGACATTGGTCAAATGCTTGCGCAGCTATGGAAATAACATTATGGCCATCGATTTTATCTGGAATGGTAACATTACCTGTTACAAGTGATTTATCAGTGGGTGATATATTAATTGCATTATCACTCCCATCTAGATCATAGGACCAATTGGTGCTAGTTTCTGTTGTTGCCGAAACATAAGAAACATTTAATATACAAAGGGTTATAACTAAAATAATACTAATCAATCTTTTTCTTTTCATAGAAAGCTCTCCTTTTTATTTAATAATTTTTCTTGTTTTATCAGGAGTTCCTTATTAAACCACACTAACCAACATGATGCTGCAAAGCAGCATCCCAAATACCCGGAAGAAGCTTGGAAAGAGCACCCTCTGTGCTAATTTCGAGGTTATTCTAATGGCTCGCATGTATTTTGCGAGACTATTCACACTAACACCCACACCTGTGCAAGCTTCGTATATTATTCTTAAGCATGATGACATTTCCTAGGTTCATTATGAATTGTTATTTCCAATTCCCCGATAATGTAATTAATCTATGCTCATTTACGTATCCCCTCCTATGTTAATACTAATTTCAAATGGGATAGAATAATAAAAGGATTGATCCGCCGCATTATAGAAGTTAAATAGTGCAGTTGCCGGATAGGAACCATCTTTATATTCTTGATTTATTAAATAGTCCTCCTGAACCTTTTCCCCTGGATTAAGTAAGGGTGAAATGTAAATTACTTCGCCGGAAGTACTGTCTGTAATTTCAACCTGTAAAAGGTATCCTTCATTGTCGGAATGATTGGAAATACAAAAATTACCCATCGATTTTGCCTCTTTAAAGTAAGGAGCGGATGAAATAATGCAACGCAGTCCATCTTCTTTTTCTGTCTGGGTTGTATTGGTAGTAATATCACCTTTTTCCTTGTTTCCTGTTACATCAACAGGTTTTTTTGTTTCGTTGGTAACGGTAGATGTATTATTTATGTCATGACTTTTTGCCTTTAAAGCGGCGATTGTGATAATACTGCCTCCCAGAATTAAAATAATTACAATAATATCAATGATAAATTTAGACCTTCTTGACATACTTCTCCCTCGTTTGTTTTCAATTATTTTTTACTTAGTCCATTATGTAATCCTTTGTTTTCTGTTTCATAAAATAAAATTGTCTTAGGCATAACATGTCTTGATAAGTAATATTTTCACCCTACATTATATGCTTCAAATTTCTTGAATATGATTAATAAATAATAGTTCTGGAAATGTTAAGCTACTGCAAGATACGATTTTTGCACAATTTTCTATTCAAGCACAATCGGGATTCAACAATTACAAAATCAAACATACGATATACTATAATTAAGAATAAGGATGATTAGTATGGAGGACTTTAAAGTTTCTAAACAAAGTAATAGAAGAGAAACCAATGTAATCCGTGTACGGGACGCACGTATTGAAGAGATATCTAGAGACAGAAATACAGGATTTGTAACAATTTCGTATGGGGATATGGGTGAATTCAATATGATCCATAAACGGATAGTTACCTTGATTGTTAGTAAGGATACGATATTGCAAAGCGAGTCAGGACATAAATTATCATTTCGGGATTTAGAAGAAGGTATGATAGTAGACGCTGAAATCTCAAAAGCAATGACTGCCTCAATTCCTCCACAGGCAAGAGCCTATAAAATCGTTGCCTTGAATGAAAACAAGTCATATAATACAAAGGTTGACAGATTGCTGATGATAGATCCGAATAATAATTTTCTTATTACAGGCAAAGCCAATGATATCTATAGTCAGATTCGGTTTAACATTAACGCAAACACTTTAATCTTAGATCGTAGAGGAAATAGAATGTGCATCTGTGATTTAAGGCCCGGGCATACAGTAAGGATAGAACATGCAAACTTTATGACCTTTAGTATCCCTCCACAAACATTGGCATTCAGTGTCCAGCTTGTATAGTGTAAAGAAACAGCATCTTCACAAAGTGAATTTTCAATTCACTTAGAAAGAAACTCGATATGAACACCCTCTGTGCTCATTCCAAGCTTCTTCCGGGTATTTAACATGCTGCAAAGCAGCAGCATCATATTAGTTAGTGTAAATTTCATGGCGCATAGTTTTTAATGCGCCTTTACCATGCGAGGCCTATTATATAGGCAATCAAAGTAAAAATCCATAAATGGCAAAAATGCAACAATAAATGCTAAAATCGGTAAATTAATCTTGTTAAATATATAACGGGTAGATTATAATAACATATAGTTTATATAATATGCGGAGGGAGAAATATGATAACTTGCAAAAAATGTAATACACAATTAGAAGAGGGGGTAAGATTCTGCTATAATTGTGGAAATGAGGTTACTGAAACGAAGTGTTGCAAACAATGTGGTAAACCAATCAAGGATAACGATATCTTCTGTCAGCATTGCGGTACACCAATCGTTGATCAGGAATCAGAGCCTGTACAGGCATTCGGGGCGGTTCCTATTTCGGAACCTATTCCGATAGTAACACCAACATCATTTCCTAATCCTATCCCAACACCAATTCCTACCCCTGTTTTTGAACCTTCACCTACCTCTGGACCGATTCCTATACCTGCACCGGGACCAATTCCGGCAGCTTATCCGATACCAAGGCCCGGAGCAGCACCAGTACCGGTTCCACCACCGTATCCTACACAGATGAATCCGACCGATGTTAACAAGGCAAAGAAACCGGGCATTAAGCTTCCTTATATCCTGATTGCTGCAGCTGCACTTGTGGCAGTAGTATTACTTGCGGTTCTTGTGCCGAAGGTGATAGCAAACTTTAGAAGTAATCCTCAAGGATTAGTCTATTTGAAAGATGATGAAATTAATTACACATCATTATCTAAAATAGATCCAAAGGTAATTTCGGATAGTTTATATGAGGATGGCGATATAGAAGCCGGTGATGCCTATCAATTAACCAACTACATAACATTTAGTGATGATGGCAAGATAATGTTTTATCCCGATAAAGTTAGTGATTCGGATGAGGGTTTGACAATTTATTACCGTAACATAACTTCTAAAAAATCAGAAGGAGAAAAAATAGATTCGGACATTATGTCTTATGAAACCAATAAGGAAGGATCAAAAATTTATTATATAAAAGGTTTTGACCGTAATTTATATCTGAGCAATTTAACCGATAAAGATAAAATCGATAGTGATGTATCCGCATTTTATCTGGATGATACCGGCAATAAGATATTATATATTAATTTAGAAGGTACCATTTATAGTAAGGACGGTAAGAACGAAAAAGAGAAAATTGACAGCAATGCAAGTATAGAATATGTTTCCGATGATTTAGAAACAATTTATTACATAAAAGACGGTTCCCTCTATATGAAATCAGGTGATAAAGAGAAAGACAAGATAGCATCTGATGTTTCAGACGTAGTAAAAATTTATGAAACGGGTGAAGTGTATTATCTCCAATCGGAAGATGCCGAGATGAAACTATCAGATTTTGTAAATGATGACTTAAAAGAATCAGATGCAACAATGGTAGCGCCTGTAGAACCGACCTATCCTGACTACTATGCTTATCAGCCGGATACACAATACCCGGTGGAACCATATTATTATGAATATTCAGATTATTGGGGATATACTGACTGGGATGCATATGATGCTGCTTATAACGATTATTTGGCAGCAGTTGACGAATATAACCAGCAATGGGAAGATGCTTATAATGAAGCGATAAATACTTATAATAATGAGTATACTGCTTACCAGGATGCATATAACGAATATTTGACAAAGCAGGATCGTGATTATCTGAGAGAGACATTTGCAGACGAAACGATTTCAGTGACAAATTATAGTCTGTTTTATTATGATACAAAGGAAACAAAATTATTAACCGATTCCTATAATACATACTTGGATTATAGTATAGATAAGCCTGTTTTAGTTTATGAAAATAATAACAAAGCAGAATATACCAGAATTAATATGTCGGAAGTTAACTCCTATGATGATGTTTATAACTTGGCTTCAAAAGCAACATCTTCAACAACCGAGGTACAGGTAGCTGTTAATTCAAATACTTCCGTACTTAAGGAAGACAATAGTTCAGTTTACGTGGTTAATGATAGCGGAAATACCTTGTATTTTCTCAATAATTATGATGAAGAAAAAGGCTGTGGTGATCTTTCTGAAGCTAAAATTAACGGGACTAAGGTGGAAGCTCCTTCAAAATATGAATCAGATGTATACAGCTTTCAACTTATTGGCAGCAAGGATACGTTAGTATATTATAAGGATGTTAAGGATGCCAGCGGTGATTTATATTTTAATAAAAAGTTGGTTGATTCGGATGCTTATACTTATTCTGTAAACGAAGTATCAGGAACGAACTCTTTTACCTATTACGTAGATTTTGATTATGATGATTCAGTAGGTACTTTAAAAATCTACAATGGTAAAGATTCAACCGAAATAGGAGATGATGTACATTCTTATTATACATTGGATGATAAGAAAATCGTATACTTAACAAACTTCAGCAATAATAAACAAGAGGGTGATGCTTACTTGTATAAAGGTTCAAATAAGAAGGAATTAATTGATCAGGATGTAACGGCATTGGTACCAATTTACAGCAGTAAATACCGTGGAAGCATAAATTACGGTTTTGATTATTAATTACAAA
>JAQUYQ010000142.1 GCA_028691795.1 Herbinix sp. | reverse complement strand
GCAATTCCTTCATTCATCGAAGGCATTTCAATCGTATTGGATACATTTCCAAGTGCAATGATCCCATTAGTTTCACTTGCAAAGTTAGGTCTGTATACATCAAGCTGACGTATATAGCCACGGAGACCTTTATAAAGCTGGCAGGAACGTGACAGAATTAAAGTACCTTGACTTGTAAATACAGCGCTCTGAACTCTAGTTGGCATAACAATGGTGTCTGTCTGAGTCAAGCTAGGTTCCGTATCCTTATTGTCAATTGTATAGCTGTACATATTAGTCGCCTCCAATTCATTATAAGAGCCAACCCATATCTTTTCTCTATAGTATGTAAGAAAGGATGCAGTAATACCTAGAGAAGAAGTTGTGTTATAATTTATATAGGTATAGGACTGCCCTGCCGCTACAGCATCTTCAATCTCTGTAAATGGAATGGATGAAATTTTTGTACCGGTCGGTATCCAAATATTGGTACCATCATAGCATATACCACCTACGTGGGTCTTTGATGGTAAAACTAATGTTGTAAGCAAATTCTTTGAAGTTTTATCAATTACATAAATGACCGAATTTTCTTCGCCGGAAATATCATAAGCGGTTTGCAGCAAATAATTACCTGCAAAAGTAATTCCCTGTGGACACATTGTTGTGCTTGAAAAACCACCAACATTCGTTGTAACCAGACCTGGGATAATATAGCTTTTTGTAAACTTTACATTTTTACTAAAGAAATTAAGCTTAGTATAGGTCCATGAATTCAAAAACTCTTCCTTTGTTGCAAAGAGTTTAGCGTTCGCACTGGTTGCTTCTATCTCTGTAATCTCAACCGCTATTCGATCAGATTCTGGGCTTTCATAAACACCGCCTTTATATTTGCGGCGGGCTACTGCATAAAAGGTATAGGTATTACCCGTTGTTAATCCCTCTGCTATAAAATAGTTTTTATAACTTGCTATTCTAGAGGTAAGCAGCGTATATCCTGAAAGATCATCCCCAATATAGATATCATAATAGGATGCCCCGGTGACTTTCGTATAAGTAATTTTCACTTTTTGCTCACCAGCCTTATACTTTAGCGTAACTTTTGCTGGATTCGTACTAGTGTCCAATATGGAAGAAAATTCTCCATCAAATTCCTTATCATAGGTATAAGCACTTACTTTATACTGATAACCTTGACCGGAAGATAAGCTTTCATCCGTATATGCCGTTTCACTAGTGATTGTGCAGATAGTATAATCAGTTGAAGTTCCTTTCGCACGGTAAACGATATATCCTGTAGCTCCATATACATCATCCCAGGTTAAGGATACCGATGAGGTAGTTGTAAAAGCCTTAGTAAGCCCGGTTACTGCTTCGGGAGCTGTTGCTGCAACAAGTGTATCTGAAAATTCACTTTTGTACTCGGTTCCTGCCATATTTTTTATAGCGCAAATTTGAAAACTATGAACGGTTGTTGAAGGATAATATAAAGTTATACTATTAGTTTGCGAAGTAGCTGTCAAAACAAATGAGCCGGTAACACTATCAAAGCAATAGATTTCATATCTTACAGCATCCTGCATAGCATCCCAGGTTAGGGTAAAGGAGGAAGTGCTGTGGTCAACTACCGTTACATTTGTAATTTTAGCCGGTAACACAGTAATACTTAAGGAAACAGATTGTTCCTGGTAACGAATAGTAATTGTTTGATTTCCAAGCAAATTACTATCATAACCAAGAATTTCATAATCAGTTATAGCACTTATGGTTCCATCACTATAATATCCTTCAACAATCATATCAGAAAAATCCAGACTGTCTCCTTGATTATAAATTACTTTGGAAGGATATTGTGTAATTACCATAGAGTTTAGCGTAGCAGGTACAGTTTCATCAATCGTTTCTATATAATTATCGTCTGTTTCTATTTCTTCTGCTTTCGCGGTATGAGTAAAATAGGAATTGTAAAAACAGGATACTGCTATAATCGTAATTATAAATAATAATAATTTTCTTTTCATACGTAATTCATCTCCATAAAATATTTTGCCAGTTATATTTTCCAAATCTTAACTCTGTTATAATATCTCTGCCAATCACCTTTGTCAATAAGAATAGTATAAATATTTTGTGGCTATCATATGGCTACTTTATGGCTTTTTTATGTTAGTTTAACTAATATTCCATAATATTGTTTCAATCAAAGTAAAAAAAATATTGCAGTTTATAAATTCTGCAATATGTTTTCTTTTACGAATAAACTATTTTATATTAATCAACAAGCAGCGCATTTTTAGGTACCGTATTGAAGGTTTTTTTAAATGCTCTAGAGAAAGTAGAGTAATTTTTGAAACCGCTCTGAAAGCAGGCTTCTGTAACTGGACTACCACTTTGTACAAGGCTTTTTGCTAATAATAAACGTTTTTCCGTGATATAATTACCAATTGTATATCCTGTCTCTTCTTTGAAAAAGTGCATTATGTAATAACGATTAAGATAAAAATGTGCGGATAAGGTATCTATTGTTATCTCTTCTGCAAGATGCTCATTGATATAATCTATGATTTGAAGAAGTTTTGTACTTCCTATCATAGAATCGAGATAATTGATATGGTTGGATATTACCGTTCTATTTAATTGAATCATAAATTCTAAAAATAATATTTTCTGATATAATTCTTTCGCAAAGGCATTATCCATAAAAGAATGCTCCAGCTCAAGACATACCTGATAGAATTTGCTTTTGTCCAAAGAATGGATTCGTAGTACATTGGATTTTTCTTTTTTTGCTCGCTCAAAACAATAATTAAGATCATAATCCTTCCCAGCATAGGTATTAAGGAATTGAGTAGATACATAAATAATAATTCTTTCATACTCTGAATTATCTAATACGGAAGGCCTGTGGATTTCACCAGCATTAACCAAAATGATATCATAGGGTCTCAGAAAATAGTTTTTACCTTCAATTGAGTAATTGATGTTTCCCTTTAAAAATATAATTATTTTATTAAAATCATGATAATGGAATGCAAAGTCTTTGCGCTGTCTGTCAACGATATGGAATATCTTAAAATCATGATCTAAATATCCGAATTTCTCAAACTTGTTCATCATAACCTCCATTATGCCGAAATACGCGAATTTGGGCATATTTATTATATAGCATTATATGCAATATTCAAAGCATTATAATGCTATTTATTTAAAATAATGTTTAGTAAAATAGAATCAGAAGAAATTATGTTAAGTTTAAGGAGGTTATCTTATGCAGCTTACGGGTGTCTGGTTACCAATCATAACTCCATTTAAAGATGATAAGATTGATTACAAATCATATAAATTATTAATAGATCATTATGCCGACAAAGGAATAAGCGGACTCATACCACTAGGTACAACGGGGGAAATTCCTACCTTGAGTGGATATGAATTTGAAGAAATGATCGAGAAAACATTGGAATATAACAATGACCGACTACCTATCTATGTAGGAGTAGGGGGAAATTACACAGCAAAAGTAATAGAAAAGGTAAAAATTGCAGAAATTTATGGAATCCAAGGTATCCTTTCTGTTTGCCCTTACTATAACAGGCCTAATCAAGAAGGAATCTACCACCATTTTAAGAGTATTGCTGAGGAAACTTCTTTAAATATTATCGTATATAATATACCTTACCGTACTGGTGTAAATATTGAAAATGATACTATATATAAACTGGCTGAAATTAAAAATATTGTAGGTTTAAAAGACTCCTGCGGTGATATTAAGCAAACAATGTCCCTATTAATGCATCCGCCAAAGGATTTCTCAATTCTTACCGGGGAAGATATTTTATTCTACTTAACCCTAACAATGGGAGGGCAAGGTGGAATACTTGCTTCTTCTCACCTTGAGACAGAAAAATTTGTGGACGTTTATAATAAAATCAAAGCGAATGATCTAGATAAAGCATTTGAAGTATGGAAACAGCTTTATGATTTTATACCGCTCCTATTCAAGGAACCTAACCCGGCACCGATCAAATATTTCCTAAAGGAACGGGGACTCTTAGATTCGTCGGAGGTAAGACTTCCATTGACAGAGATTTCTGATCAACTAAAGGAAAAACTGAAACGTTTTCTTCCTAGTAACTAAACAAAATGCTATGTCCCGTTATGATTTGATGTTGAAAACTTAGTTTAATTATCTATGATATTACGCATGTTTTATAAATAACTTCAGGATCTTTGCAAGACATAATGGATTAAAATAAAGAAGGTATGGGCAGTACCCATTTTTGATGTGACCCCTATAAGTTAGATTTCTAGGTCTAACTTATAGGGGTCAGTTCATGCTATAATATCCTTTTTTATCTTCTATATTTATAAGTATGTTTTCCGTCAGGATATCTTTGCTCGGGTCTATTTTCATATCTCTACTTTACTGACAAATTGTGATGGTTCTATGAAATAGTGATGTTCTTTTTTTGAAGAATGATTTCAGGTTACTGCATCCTGATTGCGATAATCATATCTTGGATTTCATCGGTAATTTTAAGCAACTGCCTTGCTGCCTTCTGAAAATTATCCAAAACTAATCCATTCAAATCTAAGTTTTGTATCACCTTTGTCTCTGCAATGACCATTTCACCAACCAAATCCATTAACTTATCCACTAAAGTTACATTGACACTGATAATACTTTGTTGTGTTGTAACCATTTGTATTTCTTTTGTTACGAAATCATTATCATCTTTCTCCTGTTTATATGGCTGATTTGTTACATCTTTTTGAAACAATGGGATGTTCTTATCGTATAAATAAAGATTAAGCTCATCCTCATTATTCATTTTCGTAAGTTGAAGCTCTTTTAGATAAACTATCTGCATAAATAAATCATGGAGTATATCATAGGAGTAATCTGTTTTAAAATATATTTTGAAACCCTCTTTGCGTATGATTTCTACACTTTCATCATTATCTATAATATCTGACGGAATATAATATAATTCATTAAGGGATTTTTTGAGATTATGTACGATTGAATAAGCCCGAATATTCTCCATTTGGCAGTTTTCTTCAAAGAATATTACCGCTTTATAGATATCCATAGTTTTTGAGATAGAACTTTCATTTATAAAAAAATCAAATTGATCAATTTTATTATTGTCTAATGTATCTGCATTTGCAGATCTTGCATGTTGCTGTTTTAATACAGACAGGAAATTTTCTATATTATTCACAAGAGCAGAATACTCACCATCCGTTGTATTGCCATTTCTAATTTTCAACATCTCAATTTTAATAAAGTCAATACACGCTAAAGTAATATCAGAAAGTTCTGAATAATTAACATTCTGAGGTCTATCATTACGAATATAGTAAAAAAGATCTTCCATGGCATGAGCCAAAGTCGATATATTTTCAAACATTATTATTGTTGATAATTCTTTTATCGTATGCATAATTCGAAAGATTTCATTCATTGTATCATCCGAATAACCGATTGTTTTTTCATTGGATAATATCACTTCTTCCAGCTGTTCAATTAATTGAGACATTTCAAAAATATACATATCAGATAATATTTCATTGGAAAACTGTTCTGACACAACTACACCACCTTTAATACTTTTTTCTTTATACTAACGTTCACGTATGCTAATGGCTCGCATTCTATTGCGAAACTATTCACACTCGTTAAATATTATTAATTGTCTTGATCACCATTTCTTCTTTAAATGGCTTTATAATAAATGATTTTGCACCAAGCTTTATAGCTTCTACAACCATATCCTGCTGACCCATAGCAGTCAGCATAATAACTTTTGCTTCATTATTATATTCCATAATTTTTTTTAATGCTTCAAGACCTGACATTTTAGGCATAGTAATGTCCATTGTAACAATATCCGGTTTTAACTCTTTATATTTCATAATTGCTATATTACCATCTTCTGCTTCTCCTATCACATTAAAACCATTCTTACTTAATAATGACTTAATCGTCATCCTCATAAATGCGGAATCATCCGCTATTAAAACTGTTTTCATTTGTGTATCTCTCCCAACTGTCAATCTACATAAGATAACTATAAGCTATCATACTTTTCAAATCTTATTGCATTCCTAACAGCTTTTTCTTATGTATTAATTATTGCATAATACTATGTAACTATTTTGCTATTTTGTTACATGAGTTAAACTATTATTTAATGTAATTAATAAAATTTAGAAGTATAATAGTATAAAATAGCACTATT
>JAQUYQ010000141.1 GCA_028691795.1 Herbinix sp. | reverse complement strand
CTAGATAAATAAGTTTACATTAGAATCTTCCGCTTCACCGAGGTAATAACCAACTCCACCGATTTTAACACCATCAATTAATTCTTCTATCTTTAGGCCCATAACATCCATAGACATCTGGCAGGCAACTACTTCAATTCCGTTGTCGATTGCAGCTTGAATTAACTCTTCCAGGGAGGACACATTGTTTTTCTTCATGACCATGCGAATCATCTTTGAGCCCATTCCCATCATATTCATGTTGGAGAGCTTCAGCTTCTTGCTGCCTCGTGGCATCATCATACCAAACATATTGCCAATCATATTCTTTTGCACTTTTACTTTTTCCGGTTTTCTAAGGATATTGAGTCCCCAGAAGGTAAAGAACATCGTAACCTTCTTACCCATAGACGCAGCCCCATTTGCAATAATAAAAGAAGCAATTGCTTTATCCAAATCACCACTGAAAACAACCATTGTCTTATTATCTTTCACTTGTGTCACCTCCTGGCAATGAACCAATGCTTCACTACTCACACCTAACTTTTTAATAAATGCAGTTATATTACTTCCGGTTTTCTTTAATTCCACTAGTTCATTATTTGTTCTCTTACACCATGCTTTAATATCTTCAAAAAATCCAGGATCAGATGCTGCAACCTTAAGAATTTGACCATCTTCCATATCTGTCATGGAAGCCTTTACTTGCATTAACGGGCCGGGGCAACATAATCCGCATGCATCCAAGGTTTTGTCGAATTCTCCGCTCGGTCTGGTTTCTTCCATAATTGTCTGAGTATCAGGATCTACTTTAACTTGATTTGTTACTTCGGCGGCTTTTAATACCACATTATCCTCCTTATTTGCATCAAACTTCAAAGAGGATACGGTCTTATATCCGCCTGTAACATTTAATACCTTAAAACCATGTTGGGTTAAAATACGATCTGCAACGTAACCACGTAGTCCCACCTGACAGTATTCTACAACTGTCTTACTAGGATCAAGCTCTGATAATCGATTTCTTAAACTGTCAACCGGAAGGTTAATGGCTCCTTCAATATGTCCATTGCCATATTCCAGTTCCGTACGAACGTCAACCAGAATATAATCCTCCGGATTCATCTCTTCCACTTCACTCCAGGTTGTTGTGTGAGCTCTGCCCTCCAAAATATTTTGTGCTACGAAGCCTGCCATATTAACAGGATCCTTTGCAGAGGAGAACGGAGGTGCATAGGATAACTCCAACTCTGTTAAATCTTCTATCGTACCGCCCAGACGGATCACAGTTGCTATAACATCAATTCGCTTGTCAACGCCTTCATAACCAATTCCTTGTGCTCCAAGCACCTTACCTTCCTCATTGAATATCAGCTTAAGTGTCATCGGAACTGCTCCCGGATAGTAAGAGGCATGGGATACTGGGTGAATAAAAATTGTTTTATAGGATATACCTTCTCTTTGCAAGGTTCTTTCATTTGCACCTGTACTTGCTGCTGTAAGACTGAAAACTTTAATAATTGAGGTTCCCTGAGAACCTTTAAAGCTGCTATTAAGACCGGCAACATTATCTGCTGCTATTCTTCCTTGTTTATTTGCAGGCCCAGCAAGTGGTATTGCAGTTTTCTGCTTTGTTACAAAGTCAATGACCTCAATAACATCACCAACTGCATAGATACCTTCTTTATTGGTCTGCATCTTATCATTTACGATAATATGGCCTCTTGTTCCGAGTGTAAGTCCGCTGTCTTTTAGGAAGCTTGTGTCAGGAGCTACACCAATTGCAAGTATGATCATATCTGCGTTAAACTTTGTATTACTGGTTAAAGTAACCTCTACTTGACTTCCTTTTTCCTGAAATGCTTTCACACCATCACCAAGAACCAATTTAATACCGTTTTCTACCATCTCTTTTTCTGCTAATATCGTCATATCGTAATCGAATGGAGCCAGAATATGTGGTGCTGCCTCTACCAAGGTTACACCCAGTCCTCTTTCCCGTAGATTCTCTGCCATTTCCACACCGACAAAGCCTCCGCCGATGACTACAGCGCTTTTAATTTCCTTTTTATCTACATAAGCTTTGATGCGGTCCGTATCCGGTATATTTCTTAAGGTAAATATCTTCTCATTATTAATACCTGGAATATTAGGTCTAATCGCTTTTGCACCAGGAGATAGAATAAGATAGTCAAATGATTCCTCATAAACGCCTTTCATTTTACTGTTTACCGTAACCGTCTTCTTATCAGCATCTACTTTTATAACTTCACTATTGTTTCTGACATCTATATTAAATCTGGCATTCATACTCTCCGGAGTCTGAACTAAAAGCTTACCTCTCTCTTTAATACTTTCACCGATATAATAAGGAAGGCCACAGTTTGCAAAAGATATATACTCATCTCTTTCAAACATTATAATCTCTGCTGTTTCATCCAATCTTCTAAGTCTTGCAGCTGCGGATGCCCCGCCTGCAACTCCACCAACAATCAATACCTTTTTATTCATATATTCAATCCTCCTGTTTTGTAGGAGGATTTCTCCTCCCTGATTCTTTTTTAAAAATTACTTTTCTGAGACTTTTATAGTAATACTACTAATCACTAGGTTGATCTCATTCATAGCCATTTATAATTTATCATCATTAAATAGTGCCTTAATCACAGCTTTTACCTTATCATCACATACCGAATAATAAATTTCGAGACCATTTCTTCTTCCCTCGATTATTCCGGCCATTCGAAGCTTTTGCAAGTGCTGTGAAATAGTTGACTGCGGTGTTCCCAAACACGACTGCATATGAGTTACATTGCATTCTCCCTGTTCCAATAACCCCTTTATAATACAAAGTCTTACCGGGTGTGCCAAGGTCTTTAGTATTTCAGCGGTATCGTTATACTTTTTATAATTATTTTCCACCATATCCCTTCTTTCTTTTGTTAATATATGAGTTATTTTGTATTTTTATTTTCTATATTCTATATTCTATACTCTATATTCTATATTCTATATTCTATATTCTATATTCTATATTCTATATTCTATATTCTATATTCTTTACTCTTTACTCTTTACTCTATACTCTATTCTCTATACTCTATTCTCTATTCTCTATTTTTCTAAACAATATCTTTATATTTATATATTACGATATAGTGATTAATATGTCAATATTGTAATTGTTATTTTTTAAACAAACTTTGTGACATTATCACACAGACATGATTAATCTTATTTCAACTGGTTAAAACTTACAAAGTCAGTTGAAATAAAAACTTTTAAATGATATAATTGACTAAGCAAACAAGTGGATTAGCAAACCGCTTCACTTATCACAAAAGATATCCAATCCAATGAATGGAGGATATAATATGAAGGTACTGGTCGTAGATGATAGTCATTTCAATTTATCAGTTGCTAAGCGATATTTGGAGGATATTCCCCAGATATCACAAATATTACTATGTGATGATCCCAGGCAGGTAAAATCTATCATTGATGACTATAATATCGATATCTTGATTTCGGATGTTATGATGCCCGCCATAACCGGCTTCGATTTACTAAAGCTTCTTCGATCAAATAAAAAATACGATGATATTCCAATCATCATGTTAACTTCGCTTGATGATATGGATGTATATAAAAAATGCTTTGATCTCGGTGCTTTTGATTATATTAATAAACCTTTCAATACAGTTGAACTACATTCTCGTTTAAAAGTAGCGATAGAAGCCAAGAATAATTCTAATAATTTAAAATCACTTTTAGAGGTTACAAAAAAACAGAATGATGAATTAAAAGTAATGAACGCAGAGCTGACAGAAGCCAAATTTAGTCTGGTACAATCAGAGAAAATGGCTGCTATCGGACAGTTAGCTGCCGGTATTGCACATGAAATCAACAATCCCATGGGATACATCAGCAGTAACTTTGATATACTTCAAAGATACTATGGACGTATAAAGGAATTTCTTATTTTTTTAGACCATGATATGAAAAATGATAAGTTATCCTGTGGTTCGGATACCTGCAGTTCAATTAAAGATATCAATGATAAGTATCATGAATTAAATATTGATTTTATATTAAAAGATGTGGATGGTATTTTTTCCGATTCGGCTAATGGGATTAAAAGAATCACTGATATTATTCAGTCACTCCGTGTATATGCCAGATCCTCCAAGGACGATGAAAAAGGGACAAATGTTTTACTGGAATTAATACAACAGGTTATCCTGATTATTAAGAACGAAGTAAAATATGTCGCTACAATCAAGCTTGATGTTCCGGATGATATCATTCTTTATTGTAACCGAATCCAGATCGGGCAAGTATTTGTTAATATCATTCTTAACGCAATTCAGGCAATTAAATCTCAAAACCGAAGTTCCTTAGGTACAATTAAAATAAAGGCAAGAAGCATTGATTCAAATATTCAAATTGAATTCACGGATGACGGCCCGGGTATACTGCAAGATAATCTGCTCAAAGTATTTGAACCTTTTTTTACTACAAAAGAAATAGGCCAAGGCACCGGTCTTGGTCTTAGCATATCCTATGATATCATTGTAAACAAACATAATGGAATAATTGATGTAAAAAGCGAATATGGTAAGGGTGCTACATTTATTATTACATTACCAATTGTTACTACTGATTAAACAAGATGAGTTAGTCTACAATTAAATTTAAAAATTAAATTCAATTGTCATGAATTCTTGTTATGAATACTAAGCTGCAAAAACTGCATCACTTAGTACAGATGACAAAGGTAACTTATGAATAAAATGATATCAGTAATATAATATTAATCCAGATTAATTTTTAGGTAATTAAATTTCAACCGAAAAACAGATCATAAAATGAAAGGATGAAGAGGATATGAAAAAGATTTTAATTGTTGACGATGAAGTTCAGATTTTAAAGGCTCTGTCTAGATTGTTTGTAGGAACGGATTATGAAATATTCACTGCAGAAAATAGTATGGACGCCATGGAGTTACTTGGGAAGACCGAGGTAGATATGGTCATAAGTGACATGCGCATGCCCGGTCTTGATGGGTACAAGCTCTTAAGTATTATAAAAGAGAAGTATCCAAAAATCATCCGTATTATTCTGAGTGGATATTCAGATGAAAAGCCAATGTTTCGTGCACTTTTGCATAACATAGCAAAGCTTTATGTATTTAAACCATGGAATAATAATGATTTTCTTAAAAATGTTAATAAACTTTTTGCAGATGATAATGAAATAAAATCCCAGGAATTCATTTCAAAATTTGAAGGAATGTGTCATACGTCATATGCACCAAAGAATTGTGAGAAAATGATTACACTAATTGAAGAAGAAAATATTGACTCACTCATAGCCGAAATAGAACAAGATCCTGATATTTCAAATCTATTAATGCAAGTAGCTAAGTCAGCTGTGTACGGCGTTATGCCCAGTACGGTAAAACAGGCTGCAATTTATATCGGACTCCATAATTTAAAATGCTTTATGCGTTGGGCTTGTACTGTAAGTACCTTTAAGAAAAATGATGTTATCTCCGAGGAACCGGATCTTCTTTGTAAGCATGCTTATCTTACTAACCGAATTTTTCTGTTTCTATATGAAGCTTTTCTCCATAAACAGCCAGCTGAATCAGCAATGTTTGCTGGATTGATGCATAACATAGGGTTAGTTATACTCTCCAACAACTTACAAAAGAATGGTAGCCATGAGCTGTCAAATCTTACTCCCAATGATTATCTTAAATTGGAGCTTGGAGAATATGAAGAACCACATCAGGAAGTCGGAGCTCATTTACTTGACCAGTGGGATTTGCCTTTCTCGGTGTATGAAGTTGCTTTATACCATCACAGACCACTTAATCACAATATCATAAATCAGGAATTAGTTTCCTGTGTTCACATTGCTCAGGCTTATGCCTGGAAAGTACTGGGCGCCTTAGAGCCGGAACCTATCGCATCAGAGGTCTTTGAAAATATCGGTATAACAGCTGCCGATTTTGAAAAACGTTTGAACAGATATTTAAAATAATTAATTTGTAGAAAAAGAGCGGAGTTGATGTGACCCCAATAAAGTTAGACTTTTTAGTTCTAAGTTATTGGGGTTCACATTGCTCCAATCTATAATAGTAACTATTATTAATATATTATATAACAAAATTACAATTATTAAAATAATTATTTTATTATTCAGGTATCATTATCAATTAATATCAGAGTCCTACCGCTAATAACGATGAAGTAATTTTATCAAACCACCAAGTTTTCTGTTT
>JAQUYQ010000019.1 GCA_028691795.1 Herbinix sp. | reverse complement strand
AGGAGTGTAATGAAATGAAAGAATTAAATTTGAAGTATGGATGTAATCCAAATCAAAAACCAGCTAGAATTTATATGAAGAATGGTGATATTCCAATAGATATTCTAAATGGTAATCCAGGGTATATTAATTTATTAGATGCATTTAATAGTTGGCAGCTTGTAAAAGAATTAAAAGAAGCTACAGGGAGGGCATCCGCTGCTTCTTTTAAACATGTCAGCCCTGCTGGAGCTGCCATTGCGGTACCATTAACTGAAAGCTTGAAAAAAGTATATTACATTGATGATACTGAGTTAACTGATATCGCAACTGCATATATAAGAGCAAGGGGAGCGGATAGAATGTCATCCTATGGTGATTTTGTGGCCTTATCCGAAGAGTGTGATGAGCAGACAGCCAAATATTTATCTTGTGAAGTATCAGATGGGATTATAGCTCCATCCTATTCCAAAATGGCATTAGAGATATTAATGAAAAAACGCAGAGGTAGCTATGTAATAATACAGATAGATTCTAATTATACTCCGAATGAAATTGAGACAAAAGATATCTATGGAATTACTTTTGAACAAAAGCGGAATGATGTTAGTATAGCAGAAGATGTATTAACCAATATTCCAACGAATAATAAAAGGATACCGAATGATGCAAAAAGAGATTTAATGATTTCATTAATTATACTAAAATATACACAGTCTAATTCTGTATGTTATGTAAAAGATGGGCAGGCGATTGGTATAGGAGCAGGACAACAATCCAGAATCCATTGTACCAGACTGGCTGGCAATAAAGCGGACACATGGTTTTTAAGACAGAATTCTAAAGTTATCAATCTTCCCTTTAGAAAAGATATAAAAAGAGTTGATAAAGATAATGCTATTGATATATATCTTTCTGATGATTATATGGATATATTAGCTGATGGCTTATGGGAACCTATATTTACTGAAAAACCTATTCTTTTTACAAAAGAAGAAAAGAAACAATGGTTAACTGAATTAACTGATGTATCATTAGGTTCAGATGCATTTTTCCCTTTTGGGGATAATATCGAACGGGCGAGGAAAAGTGGCGTTTCCTATATAGCGCAAACAGGTGGCTCTATTAGAGATAATGATGTGATTGAAACCTGCGATAAATTAGGTATAGCTATGGTATTTACCGGAATACGTCTTTTCCATCATTAATATGCAGAGTCCATTGTGTAAGAATAAAATAAGATGAAAGGTTTCTCAACACCTATCAAGTAAAGAGGTAGAGTGTTTTGAATTAAATACTATGGATATTGACATTAAAACAATTGAAGATTTATCACTTAATGCTTGGCCATCCCATCAAATGGAACTATATGACGGATGGATTCTTCGTTTTTCCCATTTTTACACACATAGAACCAATAGTGTAGAGCAATTTGGTACATCCTCCCTCCCATGGCGTGAAAAAATACCATATTGTGAAGCCGTATATAAACGTTGGGGTACACCGGCAATCTTCAAAATTAGTCCTCTTGTCTCAAAGGATTTCGATTATATTTTAGAAAACCGTAATTATGAAATACAGCATACCACTAATGTTATGGTTTTAAATTTAGAAGAGGCTGTTTTAGATGCACCAATCCATGAAGTTATCGTCAGCCAGTCGATACATAGAGAATGGATTGACAGCCTGCTTGCATTAAATGGTACTACTAACGTTATTCACAAAGAAATTGTTCCAATGATGTACAGCGCCATAGCTAAGGATACCATATGTGTATCTATTCAAAGGCAGGGGGTTATTATAGGAACAGGTCTGGGTATTCTTGATCGTGATTACGTTGGTGTTTATGCCATTCATATACGGGAAGATTACCGTAAGAAAGGATTGGCACGTTCCCTGTGTACTTGTATCTTAAAGGAGGGAATCAAGAAAGGTGCTAAAAAGGCTTATTTGCAAGTGGTAGATGGAAATGATACGGCATTTTGGCTTTATCAATCTTTAGGTTTTAAGAATTTTTATACTTATTGGTTCCGCGTAAGTGATGGATTAATCTAGGGGTATAAATGATGTTGAGAAGATGGTTGATGTGATTTATTATGATAATAACATTGTGTTCGCTCTAAGCAAAAGCTTAGAGCGGTTCCCAAACAATGATATTTAAATACATAGAAATAATTCTAAAAACAAAACTTACTTGATTTATAGAATAAACAGTGGACATAGGGGAGATAGGAATAAGTTAGACCTTAGCCTTATATTAAAAGTATAAACATAAAAGATTTTGTGTGAATGAAATTGATGAATAGGAGTGTTTTTATGAAATACAAAATTTTTATTATTCTTTTTATTTTGTTGTTAAGTATATAAATTACTGCATGTTCGAGTAATAAAAGCAGTTCAGATATTGCTGTTAACAATCTAGATGTCAATAATATTACGATTACAACGACTCCGACGTCGATACCAACGTTAAGCCCAATTGTAACTACAGATGAAAAGTATTTAGCAATGGAGGCATACAAAGAAGTATTACAAAATGAAGGTGACTTTTTTAGTACAGATTATCTATAAGTGAATAATACAGAAAAAATTAAAAGTTCAAACCTATGAGAGACTTATAAACAGGGCATCCTAGCTCACAAGCAAACCCTCATATATATGAAACTACCTTGAAAATTAATTTGTATAATGGTATTATTTATAAAAATAATAAATTTTAGGAGGTAAATATGAGACTATTTTTTTGCATTTTAAATCAGACTGAGAAATTAGATGCAATTTTAACGGAATTTGCACTAGGAGGTATCAATGGTGCTACTATCATAGAGAGTACGGGAATGGCGAAAATCTTAAGCCATAAACATGACGATGATGAACTTCCTTTCTTGGCTTCACTTAGGAATTTCTTGAACCCGGGAAGACAAAACAGTAATCTGGTTTTTACTATTATTCGTGATGACCAACTGTCAGTTGCAGTGGAAATAATTGAAAAAATCGTTGGAGACCTTTCCAAAAAAAATAATGGGATAGTTTTTAGCTTTCCTATTGATTATACTAAGGGGATTATAGAAAATGGAAAATAAAATATTGTTTGATGTCGCGCTGTTACTTTTTACGGGCATAATTTTTGGCAGATTAACTAAATACATAAAATTACCAAATGTGACTGGCTATTTAATTGCTGGTCTTTTATTAGGCCCATCGATACTAAATATCATATCTGTTGATATGGTAAATAATTTTGGTGTTATATCGGATATTGCATTAGGGTTTATTGCGTTTTCAATTGGTAGTGAATTCAATTTGAATTATTTTAGAAAGGTTGGTATTGCGCCAATCATAATTGCGATTGCAGAATCCTTCGGTGCGATAATACTTGTCATGGGTGTTTTGATAATCCTTGGATTTAACTTAAAGCTTTCTATTATGTTAGGAGCAATAGCTGCTGCCACGGCTCCGGCTCAAACCATTATGGTAATTAATCAATATAAAGCAAAAGGTTCTTTGACCTCAATGCTGATGAGCGTTGTAGCAATTGATGACGCGACGGCTTTAATTGGTTTCGGATTTGCTTCAACCATAGTAAACATGATGACTTCCAATGCTGATTTTAATTTGATATTATCATTATTAAGCCCTATCTATGAAATAACAATATCTTTCATATTAGGAGCTTTCATTAGTATCATTATGAAAGTTATGTTTCGGTGGTTTAAAAAGCCATCAAATAGACTATGTATCACCATTGCTTTAATCTTATTTACTTATTGGTCTGCTTCAATGTTGCACGGATCTCCTCTGTTAGCTTGTATGTCTCTAGGCGGTGTATTAGTTAATATCTTTGCGGATATTGATGATATCGTAAAGGTTAACGAATCTTTTAACCCGCCAATATTTATGCTGTTTTTTGTTATATCAGGAGCCGGATTTCAAATTTCAGCATTACAAGGTATTGGAATCATAGGATTAGTGTACGTTGTTATGAGAGTAATTGGAAAATGGGCAGGAGCATGGTTGGGAGGTAAGATAACTAAACAAGAAGAAAAGATATGCAAATACTTAGGGCCTACTTTGATGCCTCAAGCAGGAGTTGCCCTGGGTCTGGTGGCAGTAGCTGGACAGATAGTACCTGATTTTGCTCCTCAGATCAGGGTTATCATTTTATGCTCAACCTTTATTTATTCTATCATCGGACCAGTTATAGCTAAGGCTGCATTAATAAAATCAGGAGAAATTGTTATCTAGGTCTAATAAACATATTTTCCATTAAATCCTACTTTTGAGAGCGTATTCTGCTTATGAAGCATAGAGCAAAAAATGCTAGCGCGGCAAGTAGTGAAATTCCAAAAGATTAAAATATATACGAGAAACTTAGCTTTCTAGAAGTCGAATTTAATGTTATTTGCAATTGTCCTAATAGTAGGATTATAGTTGATTTGCCCAAAATAAACAGAGTATTTAGTAATACAATAAGTAATAGTCTAAAGTATATGAGGTGAAATTTTCATTTCAGTGGGAGGATAATGTTTTGAATACTAATATTGTTACACCAGTATATTCACAGATTGCTCTTGATATAGCAATGAGAGTAGCTGCGGGAGAATTGAAGGAAAATACAAAAATATATGGTCGCTCCATTATGGCATCGGAATACGGTGTTTCACCTGAAACTATTCGAAGATCTATGAAATTACTTGAGGATATGGATATTGTTGAATTGAAACAGAATAGCGGAGCGCTTATAATATCTGCTGAAAATGCCAAAAAATATGTTGATAAATTTTGTGAATATAATGATATACGAAACTACCAGAGAAAGCTGAAAGACCTTCTTGATCAGCAGATGTTACTGAGTCGACAGATTTCTGAGGTGGCCGGAGCAATTATTCGTATTAATGGTAAATTCACCCAATCGACTCCGTTTCCAAATTATGAAGTAAAAGTAACAGGTACCTCAAAGTTAATAGGAAAGACATTAGTTGAGTTAAAGTTCTGGCAGCAGACATCTGCAACCATAATCGCAATTCGAAGGGGAGATAAAATCATTCTGTCACCAGGACCCTATGCAATCATAATGGAAAATGATACTTTGATTTATGTCAGTGATATTAACCGTGTTGAAACTGTAACCGCTTTTATAGAAGCAGGAGTAATTATGTAGGTTGATATTATAAATTGGATAAATTAACTTTGTCATAAATGAAATATAAGCAGAGATTATCATAATGTCAAAAAACAAAACCATATCTTATTAAATAAGGTATGGTTTTTTGTGTTTTTGTAATTTATAGATGGGGTGTTATAAGCAGATTAATATATCCGGATGAATATGCAGGCTTATATATTCATCTGGATTTAACTTACCATCCAGTGGTGTCTAAAATAGATACAGAGAATATTTATGACGCCCTTAATATCTTATAGGGCCCATTTTATATAATGCATTAATGAGTTCATTTACTAATATTAGGAAATTAAGGTTGACAACTAACAACTTAAATAGTAATATAAAGTTGTCACATACGGCTTTGGAATAATTATAAAAGGGGAATATGGTTATTGAATCCTAAAATATCTGAGAAAGGATATAAATAAATTGGAAAATAATAATAAAATTAGAATGGGAATTGGTTTTGCAACGGGAAGGAAAAATTTTCAAAGTGTACTGAGAACATATGCTTATAACTGGAAAGAATGTGGTTTAATAAATAATGATAATATAAGTCTTAATCTAATCGTAGCCTATGATTTAAAATATTATAATACACAAATCGATGATTATATTAATATTAGTGATGACTTACTTACTATGATAGATAATACTTATTTTATTGGTGACTTGGAAATTGAGGATGAGATTAATAACTTAATATCAAATGATATCTTAAATGAAGATGATGCAAAATTACTGTTTGGCAGAGGTTATGCTGCGAAACGTAATGCAGTTCTTTATATGGCAATAAAGAATAATATAGATTATCTTCTCTTTCTGGATGATGATGAATATCCTGTTGCTGTTACTAAAACGCGTTCTACAGCAGTATGGGGAGGACAATCTATTTTGATGACACATTTAAATAATATAGTAGATGCAGATATTACAAATGGTTATCATTGCGGATATATTTCCCCGATTCCTTATCTTGAGTTTAATAATATTCTAAAGGAACAGGATTTTAAATTGTTTATCGAAGCAATTAGTAATGATATTATTAATTGGGATTCCATTTGTTCGGTTATGAGCAATGGCGGAGTTACATATGCAGATACAAAAATATTAATGAGTGATGAGCCAGAGGAAGTTGTTGAAGTAAATCATGCTAAATTTATTTCTGGCTCAAACTTATGCATCAATCTTAAAAATCCTGATAGGGTATTTCCTTTCTATAATCCACCTGGGGCAAGAGGTGAAGACACCTTCCTGAGTACTTGTCTAAATCAACGAAAAGTATTACGGGTTCCATGCTATGCTTTTCATGATGGTTTTTCAACCTATCAACATTTAATGGATGGCGTACTACCTTCTAAGTTAAACCATATTGAAGCAAATTCAGGGCAAATCGTCGAACGATTTTATAAAGCATGTATTGGGTGGGTAAGGTACAAACCATTATATCTTTATATTACCCAAAGAGAGGATTATGAAAATAAGATATTTGAAGTGAAGAAAAATTTATCATTAACATTGTCAAAAGTATCAAATTATTTTGGTGTTGAGAAATTTCAAAATATTTTAAAAGAACTGGAGTATTATGATAAACATGTAAGAAGGCATTACGAACAGTTCTATAAAACAAAGGTTTCATGGAAACAGTTGATAGATTCAATAAATTTCAAAAATGAAACTTTGTTAGCAAGCAAATAGAACATTACATAATTTTATGAAAGCAAAATCACCGTTACGCTAGTGTAATGGGGTTAAACAACCTACTTCATCATTGATTGTAAGCAAATATCCTGCCGTAACTGCGGCAGGATATTTGCTAAAAAGGGGAGGCTATGCATTTGAGATTTCATGGGGTTTTGTCATGTGTCATATGGTATCTTGTAATATTAAAATTTATTGAAAAAAGTTAATATTATATTCGATTGAATTATATTGGAGACATGATAGGATAATATCATGGAGTAAAGTGCCTAGTTTAGGGGTGGATTACACATAGCTGTACGAAACTAAGGGTTTATGAAGACAGCTACTGTCTAATCTATAGGGTACATTTTAAATTTATAAAATCCATGAACCACAGTAAAGGCTGAAACTCTTACCTTGACAGCGTTTCATGGATTTTGTGTATTATAATTAAGCGCCCAAATGGAGTATTCTGTAAAACAAGTTTATACGAAATAATAAATGGAGCCCAAAATTATTACCAATAATTATCGTAAATATCTTGTAGCGTCAACTCATCTTTTGTACCATCTGCATTTAACCGATAGTAAGTTTCTTTATTCATGTCATAATATACGATTTCATCTGCAGTGTACTTGAACAGACCTTCCTGTTCATTTTCTGCATTGTAACAAAAATCTTGTGACAGGATTGCTATCATTTTCAAATTACTCTGGGTCAATTTATAAAACTTATCACTTTCATTGACTATATCTTCATCCACAATATAATGCCACAACCGAATATAAGCATATTTTGCGGTGGTCTCATATATTTTCCAACCATAGCAGGAAGAAGCAAGTTTTTTTTCTGTCCCTATTTTTAGGTCATAAGCATATAATTTGTTATCGCTGGAATATACCAGATAGCGCCCATTATACAGACTTTGTGGACCTGATGGCGCATTGGAATAAGATACATAACCGCTTCCATTCCAACCATCCCAATTCTCAGCGAGGTCATTATTTAAAAGGTCAATCTTGGATAGGAACTTTGTAGGCACTATTTTTTTGTTTGTTACATTTTTGGTATCGATGACATATATTTTATTCAGATTCAATCCAATGTATATTTTGCTAACATAAATACCTAAGATACCGTAATATCCACCAGTAGAGTCGGTGTGTACTTTGGCAGAAAAACTTCCGATTGTTTGGGCTTTCTGAGTACTGATTGCCATTTTATAAAGTGTGACAGTTCCTTCTGATGATGAAATGCGAGTTCCTTTTGTGTAATAGATATATTTTCCATTCGTCCAAGCGTCGACAAGGCCTTCCCAAACGCCATCAAAGGTTAAATCTGTAAGTGCAATACCATTATTTTTGGTTTCTGAACTGGACTCACGAATTATGTAATTTCCAGCTTCATCTTTATCGTACCAAAAATAAACTCCTGCGATGTTTGTCCTTGATGAACTGGTTGATTCATCGTAATTAACTTCAATCTTCTCATAACCCTGGGTGGCTGCTTTTACTTTTATGCCGGGATTGAGAATTACCATAAGGATAACTATTGAAAAAAATGTTAGATACCGTCTCATAGTTTTTTTTTCCTCCTGTTTTACATTAATTTGAAAGTGCTATCTAATGATATATATAGTATTAATATACAATTATTTCCGGATAAAAACAAGTAAAATAAATCTTGAGTTTCCGTACTTTTATCCACAAGCAAACCCTCCATGACGTCATTGTCATGGTGGGTCCATTAAAAAGGGGAGGTTGAGTAGTTGAGAATTCATGGCATTTCATCATGTGTCATCTTGTTATAAAAAAGTTGCGTAAAAAAAATAATCATGTTGACAATTCAAGATTACAAGTGTAAACTTACCATAGAGTTTACACTTGTAATCTTGATTGGAGACTAACTATATGAATAAACTAGCGCAGAAGATTTCTGATTCGGAACTAGAAGTGATGAGAGTTCTTTGGAGTATTAAGCAAGCCGTGACATTGGCTGAAATAAGGAAAACCCTTTCTACAAATAGTGAATGGGAAGATTCTACAATTAAGACATTGCTTCGCCGATTGCATTGTAAAGGGGTACTAAAACAGGAAAAGAGAGATGTCTATTATTATACCCCGTTGGTATCGGAAGAGGAATACGAAGAATATACAACACAAATATTAATTAACAAGTTATTTCAAGGTAGCGCTAAAAATTTAGTAGCATCGTTAGTTTCAAGTAATATGCTGTCACAAGAGGATATTACGGAATTAAGAAAGATGTTTAAGGTAGGTGACAATAATGAATGATACTATACTAATTGTATTATCACTTTCGATATCCGGTTCATTCATGGCTCTTTTACTGTTTGTCGGAAAGCCAATCGTTAAGAAGCATGTATCAAGAGCATGTTCCTATTATATTTGGATTTTGGTACTATTAAGAATTGTAATTCCATTTTCCTTTGATCAGAGCATTATGAATCAACTGTTTAACAATGTTTCCCCTAATACAAATATTAGGAAAGCAATAACGGTAGACAACGCAATTGTACAGGATAACTCGGAACAACTGACATCTTCAAAGGTAACAGAAGAGATTGTATCGGGTGATAAATTACAGCAAAGTATGATAGAAAACAATCAAGATAATGCAGCAGTTAAGAAGAAGGAAAAGATTTCTGTACAGGGTATCCTTGCTGTTATTTGGCTTGCCGGATCATGCATAGCATTGCTGCTCTGTGTTATACAATATATTTATCTTAAGGTAAGAATAAAAGATACGAATACAGATCCGGATCCGGAGGATATTACGATATTACATAATTTATGTAGTAAGAAGATAAGGCTTAAGTATAACAGCTATGTCAGTACACCTATGCTTATCGGAATCATATCGCCTTGTATTGTGATACCGGGAAGTGATTATGTAAAGAACGGTAATAAGCAAGAGCTGGAGAATATATTATGCCACGAATTGATGCATTATAGACGAAAAGACCTGATCTATAAGTGGTTTACTGTAGTTGTAACATCACTGCATTGGTTCAATCCATTAATGATACCAATCCGACGTCAGATATCGCGTACCTGCGAATTATCCTGTGATGAAGCAGTAATTAGAACTATGAATGTGATTCAAAAGCGAAGTTATGGGGAAACGCTTCTGTCTATGGCTGGAGGAAAAAAACTTTCTGCAGGTATCCTTGCAACAACATTATGTGAGGAAAAAAAGGAATTAGAAGAAAGGTTACTTAGTATTATGAAGTATAAAAAACAGACAGCAGGTATGTTGTTTCTATCCGTCATTATCGTAGTTATGCTTACAGGCTGCGGAATAATTCTCGGATCAGTGTCGAAAGCGGATACTCCAAGTAGTTCAACACAGAAAGAGAGCTCCAATAATGATATAGAAGATATTAAAAGTACAGGTGAATTAAAATGGTATGGAGCAACAAGTCTTATATCAGAAGGAACGGTTCTTCCAAGTACAATAATTAATAGTAATGATGCCATGGATGATTTTTGTTTTAGCGATAGAACGATAGCTTTGCTAGCCGTCTTAACGAAAGAGGATATTTACGTATACGGATTAAAGGAAAATGGCAGTGGCGGTGAGGAGGATTATTCCTATTATTGTCATGGAATTTGTATCAGACAGGGAAATGAAATTCAAGTGCTTGATATTGATTGGGGCATTTATGGAGATATTCCACAAATACAATATGAAGATTATGATAATGATGGGCAGAAAGAATTGGCAATGATTTTGAGAAGTGCAAGTGGTACTGATTTGTCACTGATTGATTTGCATATTTTCGAAAAGTCAGACGATGGAGGGTTGATAGATAATCATTTTACAGATTGGGCAGATCAACTGAGTAAATTGGTGACGTATGAAGTAGATGAGAATGGAATATTGAAAATTTTTGTAAAAGGCGAGCAATTAGAGCAAGTTGACATATCCACATTTGAAGATGAGTGGGGGGAGAAATTTAAGGGAATTGCAATTGGAAATAATGTAAAATTTTTATTTGAAGATGGAAAAATATATTTACATGTTCTTCTTAAGGCTAATGCAGGTAACTGGGTAACACCACAAATAATAACAGAAACGTATGTTCAGATGGAAGTACAATATAATGATGGATTTGAATTATTGGAAGCATCCTCTAGTCCTTCAGTTTCGGAATCTGATGATATAATATCCAGTTCTGAATTAGATTTGAATAATAAAGATACGAATAATATAGATACTGAAAAAGTCGAAGTTGTTATAAGTGATAAAAGTAATATGGTTTTTGAAGGCAACATTGGCACACATAATATATGTATGGCTATTTATAGAGAGGGAGAGCAATTAACCGCTTCTTTTATAACACAAAATGACGAGGATAGTGAAATTAATTTGCAGGGAACCATACAAATCAATACTGCTTCTTTTGCTCTATATAGTGAAGATAATGATATAACTTTTATAGGAACAATAAAGCCTGATACCGCGGAAGGTGAATTGCTAGAAGGTAACTATACATCTTTAAAAAATGAAGAAAAAACTTCATTTACCCTAGCGTGTGCATATGGAATTGGCAATTCATATGAAACACGCTATCCGTTAACAACCTCTAATACGGAGGATGTCGAAGAATTCGCAAGAACGATTAAATCATATGTAATAGAAAATAATAAGAAAGGACTTGCAGAACTTGTCGATTATCCAATCAAAGTAACTATAAATGCTTTGAAGGTTTCATTAAGTAATGCAGAGGAATTTGAACAGAACTATGATGATATTATGAATGCCGAATTTAAGGAGAAAATTTTAAATTCCTATACAAAATACATGAACAGTAATTATATGGGTATTATGCTTGGTAATGGAGAGATTTGGTTTGATAATTGGAATGATAAAGGGCTGCGAATTTATGCTATAAATAATTAATTATATGTTAAGGATATGTCAATATAAAAAAGTTGCGTATAAAGTTGAGTATAAAATAAAAACTCAACATAGTTTTTAAGATGAAATAGAATAGTGAAATTGATGAAACCCTTATAAATAGCCTGTCTCAGTAAAAGCAAATAGCCCACCACGTCATTGTGATGAGCTATTCACTAAAAAGGGGAGGATGATAAGACATGATTTTATCATGTTTCGTCAGCCTCCTTTGTGTTTGAAAAATAAAAGATTTTTACAATTCAGATTTCATCTAATTCTGTAGTGTTAAATTGAAGTTGGGGCAAAAATTGGGGCAGAAAAGAGCGATTGGAATTTAATAGAATTTTATATGATTATATGGTAAAATCTACATTAATTATATATTTGATATAAAAGATAAGTGATGGTTGTGGGGTGGGATAAATGAAATTAATTAAAACTTGCGAAACATGCGAATTCGGTACAAATAGTGATTGCTGCTTTGAAAAGAAGCAAAAAAATGAAAGAAAAGCAAGTAAGAGTAGTTCAAGTTGTGATGAATGGGGAGCTTCTTTGGCTTATTTTTCTGAAATAACAGAAAAAGCACCATGGTATATAAAAGAGCCATATAGAAAATATCATATTGATTATCCGGAGTTTTTAAGGCAGATAGAGAAAGACAGTGTAGGGGTAGGAATTACAGTAAATATTTATGATGCAATTGAAAAAATCTATGATTTTAAAATATGGGAACTGGCAGGGGTTTTAGATGTATCGATAAGTGTTATCGGTTATGCTAGAAGTAGAGGAACAACAATAAAAAGGAAAAGAGATTTTTCGAGTCGGCTACATATTCCAGAAGAATTTTTTGATGGTTTCTTGTCAACACAGTTACATACATTAGAAAAATGCAGAGATGAGTTTAACCAATTTTATGGGGATGAAATGATAGAAAAGTTAAAAAAGAACGGTATGGATGCCATGGATGCTAAGCTAGAGCAGGATATCTTAAAAGATAAAACTTTGAATGAAAAATATAGGGAGGCTAATCAATATAAATATCAATATGAAGGGAAAAGTAAAATGTATCACGACTTATCAGATGATTATAAATCTAGGGATTATGTAATCGCAATTACATTAAAAGATGGGGATTACTTTGGAAATATATTTTATGAATATAGTTCAGGCAGTTATGGTCTTACAACCACAATAATGGAAGATATATTAAACTTTATTGAAAGCTTGGATTGTAGCGAAATTAATGGCTGGAATGAAGAGGGGCTTTTAAATAATAATATTGGTCTCCGTGCGGATATTAATGGGAAAGAAATTCATTTTGAATTAAGAAATGGGAATTCAGAAATCCTGAAAAAGACTATACCGGAAGGAGAACTGCAAAAATATATTATTGGATATGAAATGATCAGATGTGATGGACATGGGATGAAAAAGGAACGTAGAAGATGCAGTTCATGTCAGAATTTTTATCCAATTGAGGGGTGCGCCAAAGGAAAATGTTCGGCCAGAGGGGATGAAGTTCAAAGAAGTCGGATAATCTGTGCTTTTGATTATGTTGCGAATGAAATGGAAGTGTTGTGAATTGGAGAAAATGTTTTTGATAAATAGGAATTGCTTACGAAAGCTTTTTTTGAATAAGATAGTACCTAAAAGGAATTTTTATATGTAAGGGGCTTAAAAACATGGAACATTAATAACCCTGCTGATTATGATAAACTTTCTAAATATAATAATCATTTCATGGGAAGTTATCTGTCTAAAATGTATGATATAATGGTAATGAGAATATGACGGATAGTTAATAAAACATAAAGTCCTAAGGAATTTATAATTGAACTTTGTTTAGTAAAATGATATTATTTTTATAGTTATTCTCCTAAATAGTTTATAGAGAAATGTTGTTTAGTCGACAAGAATAGCATATTAAAGGATAGGGGGGGTTGATAATGAAAGATTTTTCGTATTGGTGTGAATATGAAGGTGCTTCAGAAGGTAGCGGACGAAGCGAGAAAATATGGCTCATCAACCCAGATAATAACCAAACCGGCCTATTCAAGTTTAAAAAGGATATTCAAACAACAGATCATATCTCAGAATGTATAGCATATAAATTGGCGTGTCTTTTGAATATTCCGTGCGCTCGTTTTGATATCGGGATATATAAAGATAAAGCAGGATCAATGAGCTATAATATAGTTAATAAAGAGGGTCTGCTATTTCTTGAGGGGATTCATTTTATCAATCATATATATTCGCAGTATGATCCGGAGCAGTTGCTAGATCTAGAAACAGGTCGTAAATACTCAATTGAAATGATTAAAAAGGCTCTTGAAGCATATCAAGGTGTATTTGAGCAATTTATTGGTATTCTGGTTTTTGATTACTTGATTGGTAATACGGACAGGCATCAAAGTAATTGGGCTTTAATATGCGAAAATGATAAGTGGAGACTGTCTCCATTGTATGATAATAGTTCTTCCTTATGTGCGTATCTTTCAGGTAGTAAGCTGGAAACTTACCTCGGCAAAGATATGCGATTATGGAACTCATTGGTGGACACAAAATCAAAATCTTTGATACGGATTAAGGAAAGTGATATTAAGATGCCGACGCATCTTGAGGTAATGAAACATATCGCCGATGTATATTATGACATTGCATATCCTCATGTAATAAAAATCAGACAGAATATTACGAGTGATAAAATTAACAATCTGTTAAGTGAATATTCTGAAATAGAGCTGCCATCTGTTAAGAAACGAATTATTGGCAGATTCTTATTATCCAAGATAGAAATGCTGGCAGAAGTATTTGATAGAGAGGAGGAGTAGAGATGTCTTTTAAAGACGGAAAAGATTATTTGTATTTGATTTGGAAGTCAGAGAAATCAAGAAAGCAATATATTGTAGGCATGCTATCTAAAAACGGTCAGTATGAATTCGAATATGGCAATGAGGTATCAGAGGCAATAGCAGACGGATTTACTCCATTGGTTAGCTTTCCGGATATTAAGTCTGTTTATAAAAATGATGCGCTTTTCCCTGTCTTCATGAGTAGATTACCTGATAAGAAGAGAAGAGATATTACTTCTATTTTAAAAAAATATGGAATGAATGAATATGAAGCCTATGCTCTTCTTAAAAGAAGTGGAGCAAGGTTGCCAATTGATAATCTGGAATTCATTGATCCAATATTAAATCTGGAGGAACCTTTTAATCGTACTTTTTATCTAGCAGGAGCAAGACATTATATCGGATGTAATGGAAATGACTGTGAAAACGCAGTAGAGGTAGTCAGGGGTGATGAGGTTTTACTTATTCATGAGCCGAATAACGAAAATGATGTAAATGCTATTGCTGTTTACAATTCAGACAATCAACAGATTGGTTATATTCCGAGATATTATTGTAAAGGTATTTTACAGTTACTAAAGGATGGAAGAAAAGTACAATGCTTTGTAAATAATGTTGATAAAGATAAGAGCTGCCATGAGTGCATTAGATTAGATTTAGTTGTGAGTTATTAAAATATGAGAAATTACAACAATATAAATTGAGAAATATGCAGTTACAATCTCTTTAGGGATGTAATCCATAATCTTGTATGAGGTTGAGTTTGAAATGGATAAGACTAAGGGTCTAGTCCGGGTTTCTGGGTAGGGGTTCAAGTCCCCTCGACTGCACTAAGTAAAATCAAGGGTTTCAAAGTTTTAAAAAACTTTGAAACCCTTGATTTTTTGTGTTTGGAATGCAATTGGAATGCAACGGGGAAAAGTATACTAGAAGTAAGATCTTAGAATGTAATATGACAGTAGCATATAGTGTAAATCATAAGAATCCTGTGTATTAAAAGTACAAAAGGGGAGGATGAGACTATTTTATTATACAAAACATTATATCACTATAAAATAACTTGACAAAATCAATTGAATATGTAAAAATATTATCTATAAATAACAATGGAGGTAAAAAACGTGAACAATGTTAAGAAAAATAAACTTATAGTTGATGAACTATTACTAAGGAAAATTGTTTATTCGATTGATAAGGCTATAACTGATGACGTGCCTCAATTTTTACGAGATAATCCTATGGAGACATGTAATTATATTATTCAGTTACGAGGTGACAAAATAAATGACAACCTACGCAATCATGTAGTAACTGAAAATATAGATCTTATTCCATTTAAAAGATATGTCTGGTCGGGAAGAATTTTAAGAGACTGCATTAACCACATTACATATACGATTACTACTAACCCAACACTAGATGCAATACCTAGAAAGAAAAATAGAAAAAATCCACATTTTCTTCAATCTATTTTATTTACAGAGAACAGGGACTGTGTTGCTCCTGTAAGACAAATGAATTTGAGTGATTTCGGGATAGTTCTATTTGATGCAACAGAGTTAGAAGATGATTATAATACTATTATGCAAGGAATAATAGGTAAGGATGAGGATTATACACATTATGTCATAACGTATAAGGCACAAGATAATGAACTAAAAGAGGTTGCATTAAAGCTTTTAGATAAGGATTTTAATATCGTTGATGAAACGTCCTTAAATGAATATATAAAACCAGATTTTTCACGGCTTACAGATATGAAGCCTGCTGACCAAAAGACAGAATCCGAAGATAATAATGAGAGTAAGAAGCTTGTGTCAATTAAACCTGGCATCAGGCCTAAACTTAGAGAGCTTGAAAAGCAGGCCTGGCAAAAAAAATAAAGTCAGGAGATGTATATTATGATAGAACAAAAGGAATTCAATGGTGAACGTTTAAAAAATGCTAGATTATATAGGGGACTTACACTGACAGAGCTAGCAAAGCAAACGGATATCAGTAAACAATCATTATCGCTTTATGAGAATAATCGTAATACACCTGAGCACTTAAAAGTAAAGCAACTGTCTACTACGTTAGGTTTCCCATATGACTTCTTTTTCCAAGAAGACAAAAGTTCTGCAAAAACTGAAACAACATATTTTCGCTCGTTTGCAAGTGCAAATAAAAAAGAACGAACAGCTCAAAGCATAAAATTGGAATATGTAGCTAAAATTTATAAGGTGTTAATAGATTATATTGAATTTCCTAAAATTAATCTCCCGGAAATAGAATTTATAGGATATGATGATATCTTTGATTGTGAAAATGTAACATCAGTGGCTGAGATTGAAAATATTGCAAATAAAACAAGAGAGTATTGGAAATTGGGAGAAGGGCCCATTAAAAATTTACAATTGGTTTTAGAAGAGAATGGAATACAGGTTACTGGATTTGGAACTAATGAAAATAAAATTGATGCTTTTAGTCAACGGACTATTGTTCAAGAAAACGATGTGTTTTTTATAGCGGTGGCATTAGGGGACAAACCGGAAGGGCGGATAAGATTTGATATGTCTCATGAATTAGGTCATATACTTATGCATCCGTGGAGTGAAGATTTAGATGCTATCCCTTCAGAGGAGTTTAAAGCAAGAGAACGACAAGCAAACATGTTTGCAAGTGCTTTTCTATTACCAAGAGAAAGCTTTGGCAAAGATATTCAAGCATATCCTACTGACCTAAAATATTATCAGTTTCTTAAGAAAAAGTGGAAAGTATCTATGCAGGCGATGGTATATCGTGCACATCAATTAAAAATTATTACGGACAATCAGTATCAATATATGATGCGTCAGTTTTCAAAAAATGGATGGAGAGTAAATGAGCCTGATGATGTGCCTTTTTTATTAAATGCAAATGTTATTAGAGGAGCAATAGATTTATTAATTGATCAAAAGGTTTTATCAGCAAAAGACATTATGGAAATATTTAAAAAGCGTGGAATAACATTGTATTCAGAAGAAATTGAGGAATTGCTTAATTTGAAAGAAGGTACATTAAAAATAGAAGATAAGGTAGTCCAAATTATTCAACTGAAACGCTGACATAATATGTAGAAATATGGAGGCATTAGTGTGGCGAAATTGAAGCTCGAAGGAATAGAAAAATTATATAGAGATATGCAAATAAAGAATATTGATAGACAAAAATTTGATTTTAAATATAATTCTACAGAATTCGATATAATATTTTTTACAGATGAATCTCCTTGTAAGCTTATGTTTGGTGTGAAGAGAAAAAATTTCTATTTTGAAATGGCAGTATTGAGAGGCTTTGTAATAGAAACTTATTTGCATGAAATATATTCATATTTGTGTAAAGCTTTAGATATCCATTACGATCCCATTAATAAATTTAAACCTTTAGAATTTTTTAAATATTTTGATAGCAAAGTGCCAAATAACGCATCAATTTATAACAGACCTAAAGCACAAGATATTGTAAAATATAAGTCAAATGTTGAGGAAGCAGATAAAATATATTTCTGTGGTTGGAAGGATAATAATGTTACTGGTAATAAAGTACAGGATATAAATTTAGACAAAACAAGAAAGTTACTTGGTGAAAAAGCTTATATATCATGTATGAAGAGAAATATTAGTAGTTGCTGGACTGATGATGCTTCGAAAGAAAAAGAGTACACCTTTCTCTAATTCATAGAAGATGGGACAAAACTGTTCAAAAGAATCAAGTGATTTATTAATCTAACCTTAAGAACAGCATGATTTAGGATAATGGGTATGTTGAATAAGTTATTATATACCAATATTTATATAATGAGATAAGTCACATAAATAAAACTGTGGCTTATCTCATTATTATTTGAACCTATATATTTGCGTTGAATAATGGGAAGAAAAAATCGTAGGTGTAGTGTAATCTGGTTATACCGTAATTAAAATTATAAGAATTATAAGTATATTCTTAGTTTGTCTAGAAATACACGGTAGTTTGATTTATAATGATAAAGTAAAAATTGTGCAGTGGAAAATCATGGGGTATGTTATGTATAAGTAATTCAAAGTATTAATGGATTTTAAATGAGTAGCCATCAAAAAAATAGAAGTTCCAAATTGAGTATATATGGAGGATAAAACAGTGCCGACACTTGAATGGATAGGGAAAGAAAAAGTAATTAATCATCATCAAGAGGTTCCATACCGTGTGTTGGAACGCAAATACAGTTTTGATCAGTATGGTTTACATGAGGAAGATAATAAAAGTGAAAATATGATAATTCATGGTGATAATTTGGAAGCTTTGAAGTCTCTATTGCCGAAATTCGAAGGAAAAGTTAAATGCATTTACATAGATCCACCATACAATACCGGAAATGAAGGGTGGTGCTATAATGATAATGTGAATGATCCAAAGATTAAAAAATGGCTAGGAGAAATAGTTGGTAAAGAGGGAGAAGATTTATCTCGCCATGATAAGTGGCTATGTATGATGTATCCACGCTTGAAACTGTTACATAAATTATTAGCTGAAGACGGAGCTATATTTATTAGTATTGATGATAATGAACAGTCAAATTTACGGCTTCTATGTGATGAAATTTTTGGAGGGAAAAACTTTATAGCTCAATTAGTGTGGAAAAGGCGAGCATCATCAGCAATGGCATTTAGAAATGTATCTATTGATCATGAATATGTATTGGTTTACGGAAAAGAAGAAACTGGAGTTTTCTATGGTCTAGCAAAAGATTATAAAGGATATGCAAATCCAGATAATGATCCCCGGGGACTTTGGACGACAGGAGATTTGACTGTAGGTATGACATCTGAAATGCGTCCAAATCAATATTATGATTTAATAGATCCTAAGACTGGTAAAGTATATAAACCTAGTAAAAGTCGTGTTTGGTCATACATTCCAGAATCGATGGATGTTTTGATTAAAGAAAATCGTATTGTATTTCCAGAGTCAACAAGTAATCGTCCCATGAAGAAGAGATTTCTTTCGGAATTAAAAACAGAAACAAATCCGTTATCTTCATGGATGTCTGAAGTTGGATTAAATACTGAGGGAGCAAAAGCAATTAAGAGAATTTTCGGTGATTCGGTTTTTCCATACTCAAAGCCAAAGTCTTTAATTGAATATCTTGCATCACAGATTATGAATGACGGGGATATAATGCTTGACAGTTTTGCTGGTTCTGGAACAACTGCACATGCTATTTTGAGCATGAATAAAGATAGGAAGAATAGAAAATTCATACTTATTGAAATGATGGATTATGCAGAAAAAGTTACTTCTGAGCGCGTAAAAAGTGTGATCAAAGGATATGATGATATCGAAGGAACGGGTGGAAGTTTTAGTTATTATGAATTAGGTGAGCCGCTTTTTATAGATACTGATCAACTAAATAATAAACTCGATATTAATAAAATCAGGGAGTATATCTGGTATATGGAAACTAAAAAACAAATTCAAGAAACAGGTAATAGTGACAATTTATATTATCTCGGGGTGGATAAAGATACGGCTTATTACTTTTATTATGATAAGGAATTTATGACAACACTTGATCGAAAGTTTCTTACTACAATTAGCACGAAAGCAGAAGGCTATATCATCTATGCTGATTCATGTACCATATCTGATCAGGAATTACAAAAGCATAATATTGTTTTTAAAAAAATACCAAGAGATATCACTAAATTGTAGAGGAGCGTTGAGCAATGGAGTTAAAAAACTATCAAAAAAATGTTATGAAAGATTTGCGGCGCTTCTTAGACTTACTTACAGAAAAACAGAGTATCAAAGAGGCATACCGTTATCTATGGGAAGAAAAAGGAGTTGTCGTTGGTATGAATGGAATGCCGTTATATAATTCGGTTATTCCAGGAGTTCCACATGTCTGTTTGAAAGTTCCAACTGGTGGAGGAAAAACTTTTTTAGCCGCAAATTCAATAAAACCGATTTTTGATTCTATACCAAATATACACCCAAAGGCTGTAGTATGGTTAGTTCCTTCGGATGCGATACTTACGCAGACACAGATTGCATTAATGAATCCAGAACATCCATATAGAAAAAAGATTGATGTGGATTTTGAAAATCGAGTAGAGGTTTACTCAAAGGAACAGTTACTGAATGGGCAGAATTTTAATCCAACTGCGGTTAACAAGCAGCTTTCTGTATTTGTATTGAGTTATGATTCTTTCCGTACAAATAAAAAGGATGGAAGAAAAGCGTATCAAGAAAACGGAAATCTTGCTTCTTTTGTAAAATATAGAGGGAATGTTGAAATGCTGCTTGAAAATACAGATGAAACTGCTCTAATTCAGGTTATTAGAATGCTTAATCCTCTTGTAATCGTTGATGAAAGTCATCATGCAACTTCAAAACTTAGTGTAGAGATGCTTAATAATTTTAATCCGTCATTTGTACTTGATTTAACAGCAACACCTAAGGAGGGAAGCAACATAATTTCCTTTGTGGATGCAAGACAGCTAAAAAAAGAACAAATGGTAAAACTCCCGGTCATTGTTTATAACAGAAAATCCCAGGATGACGTTTTTTTAAGTGCGATAAGTTTACGGATGAAGCTAGAAGCTGAGGCAAAAAGGGAACAGGTAGATAGTGGAAGATACATCCGCCCAATAGTTTTATTTCAGGCACAGCCAAAGAATAATGATGACAGTACAACTTATGAAAAAATTAAGAACACATTGATAGAAATTGGCATTCCAGCAGAGCAGATTGCCATTAAAACTGCTGATAAAGACGAAATAAAAAATATTAATCTATTAGCAGAAGTATGTCCGATACGATACATAATTACGGTTAACGCTCTAAAAGAAGGATGGGATTGTCCTTTTGCTTATGTCCTTGCAACGGTTGCAAATCGAACATCGACAGTTGATGTAGAACAGATTTTAGGAAGAGTGCTACGACTTCCATATGCCAAGGCAAATAGAAAGGATGCTTTAAATCTTTCTTATGTTATTACATCATCTAAGGACTTTTACGGAACTTTGGATAAAGTTGTTGCTGGACTAAATAATGCGGGTTTTAGTAGTAAAGATTATCGTGTGGACAATGTAGTTGAAGAGATTGAAAACAAAGAAAATGCATCAGATACAGTCCAGATCCACGTTGAAGATTCTATTAATCATAAAGAAATAAAAACAGATGAGTATGAAGTTCCGGTTGTAAATACGGATATATTAAAAGAACAGATTAATTCAATAATACAAGAAGTAGAGAAAGTCACAGAGGAAAAAAATACGATAGATAATTCCGCATCAACAGCAGATAAAATGATTGAAGCAGCGATTTCACAAAACAATGTTTATTGGGAAGAGGTAGAGTCTACTGAAAATTTTGATACAGTCCATGTACCACAAGAAGCGAGGGATAGAATGAAAATTTTTAAAATGAACGACGTCTATATAAATGAGGCATCATTAATTCGCTTCCCTCAATTCGTCATGGAAACAGAACCAAGTCTTTTTTCTGATCATGAATATTCGCTTCTGGAAAAGGAAAATCTTTATGTTGGTTTTTCACTTAAGGATAAAGATGTGCAGATAGATTTTACTTCAATGGATGCAGAATTAGCCAAAGTGGACGTAGATGATTCTACTGATGCTGTACCAAAAGCATGGAGATTGCAGGGGTATGACAATAGTTACATGAAAGAATGGTTTGATTCACAACCCAGTGAGAAAAAATTACACCATTGTAAGGAAGTAATATATAAAAAATTATCTTCGTTTAATTTCATCAATGATAGGGAATTGAGAACATATGTTGATAGAATTATAGACAATATGACGGAGGATCAATTGACAGATTTAGAACAGTCTCCTTATCCCTATATTAAGAAAATAGAAGAAAAAGTTAAAAGCTTACTTGATATTCATGCGAATAAGGTGTTTGTTGATTTACTAGAGCAGGACATAATAACATGTATGCCAGAGTATCAGTTACCATCTTCAATTACTCCAATAAATACTATTTCATCCATCCCTAAATCATTATACGCTGAAGAAGAAAGCATGAATGAGTATGAAAGAAAGGTTGTTTGGGAGTTATCTGCTCTAGACAATATAAAATGGTGGCACAGAAATATTTCCAGAAAAGGCTTTGCCATAAATGGTTCTGTAACTGCTTATCCAGATTTGATAGTTATGACAACAAGTGGAAAAATTCTATTGGTAGAAACTAAGGGAGATTATTTAGATAACGATGAGTCAAAGTCGAAAGCAGAAACCGGAGCTAAATGGGCTTCGATGGTCGATAGGATGTTCCGCTACTATATGGTATTCCAATCAAAGGAACCGGGTTACCAAGGCGCATATTCACATGATCGATTTATGGATATTATCAAGAAATTATGACAATTCCAATATGGTCTACTTAATATCACCTTTTGAACACAAATCACTTTCAACCCGTTTTCGTCCGACAAGAAAAAAAGATATTCAAACAAGATTTTTTGCCGATAGTGAGCTAAATAGAAAAAAAGAAATTATGATATTCATAAAAAAAACAGGACTTCCAAAGTATGTTATTATTTTGGAAGTCCTGTTTTGCAAATTTATGTAAAAGATATTTTTGTTAGAATCACAATAGCATAAGGTTCGTTATGTATATTCAGTAGCACTATGCTAATAATACTGCCGCTATACAGAAAATGAATAAGGATAAAGCCATTTGCAACCATGTTGGAAGTTTTGACTTTATTAATTTATTCACTGCTGGACACATTAATGTTGCTGATACCAACATAACAATTCCGGAAATAATAGAGGTTAGAAAGCAACCCAACGTCATAATTGCTAAAAATATAAAAAGCGACCACCTTATTATGAGAAAGATGCCACGAAAAAATCTCCTTAGTGAACTTTTGTAATTTGATTTTGTTCGATTAGGTGCATTAAAATCAACGACATGAACATTTCCCATCTCATTATGTTTCTGACTCCTTGATATTGAATTATTAAGATTATAAGTGGTCATATCTTTGCTTTTTTGAATATTTTGAGGTTTGGCATTTCTTTTCCTTTTCTTCTGTTTCTTTACACTTCCGGGTTGTTTTTCAATTATTCGACGCAACCAATGATATAGAACTTCTAGTATTTGTATAATTATAAATATCCAACCGATAAATATTGAAATAAAGAGCTTACGGGCAAAGAATTTTCCGCTATCAAATACAATATAATTTCTTTTTGAATACCAGTATTTATTCATTGCATAGTATTCCCATGCATAAAAAGCAATACCAGCGATTCCGAATAGTATTTCCATTAAAACCTCCCAGAATGTAGATGTATTTTAAAAAGTATTGATTCTATAGTGATTTATAAATGATAAGAAAGGTAAATGAATCAATATTTCGAGTATGTTCCATCAAATGTGACATCCATACCAGCATACGGATTGCCATTATCATTTTTTTCTAATATATTTAATTCTGAATCCTTCCACGATAGATATAATTCAAAACCATTATCTCCTTGAAATACTGCTGTAGATTTATTCTCTTGGATATTTGCTATTCCTCCCTTGATATTCCCACAATTTTGACCATAAACTACATTTATAGTAAATTCTAACTTGTTATCCTTCAATTGCTTAATTTTAATTTCACCTGTTTCATTTGAATATGTACCTTCCCAATCAATTGATGAAGATTTTACTTCTTCAGTTGGTGTTATTGAAACTTCTACTGCCTGTGTTGGTATTGCAGAAGGTTCTGCGTTTTGTGTTTGTGCCCCTGTAGTTCCTGCATCTTCGTTAGAATCTAATTCGTTTTCTTGAAATGCTGCATTAATAAGAGCTTCCATTGTCGGATATGTTTGTGCATTTCCTTCAAAGGCTAAATAGGAAAGTGAAAATGATTTTTCATCGATTATTGCAAATTGTAGATATGCTTCTACTTCCTGATTTTCATATAAACATTTTCCGGTAAATTCAACTACTTCTTTATTATCATCTGAAGTAAAATGATCCCATTCGGGTTCAGAAAAGAAGCTATTAAAGGCTTCGCCATAAGTTTGATTATATCCATCAGGCTGACCGTTATATACTTGCTCTACATATTTATTGGTCATTATTTTATCAATCTTTGTATTATTTCCTATCTCTATAAAATTTTTCACAAGAATTATCATTACAATTATTACCGCTATACTGAACAATATGTTCTTGATTTTATGAGCGATAGATTTATCCTTTACGGGCATAATCTCTCCATCCAATTCAAATAAATCTTTTTTTCTTATTAGAAATAATCCTATAATGCTTCCTATTATTGAGCCGAAAATATGTCCTAGAAGATCAACTCCGATTGCAAAAGTAAAGATTGCATAGACAATAGGCGCAATAATTACAGTACTTAGTTTCTCTTTTCCAGTCTTATATTCTAATAAAAAAGCAGCTGCCATAATTCCATAAATTGCTCCGGAAGCACCTACTGATACTATATGACGGTCAAATATCATATTCAAATAGGCACCTAAAGCGCCTCCTATGATTCCTGAACTAAAGTATATTATTAAATACTTGAATTTTCCGACAGTTGTTTCTAAAATCGTCCCTATAAAATACAGTACAATCATATTTGATAATAAATGTATTAGTCCACTATGAATAAACATGGAATATATCAATCTAGTCCACTCACCAGAGAAGGTCAAAGTCCAGTAATTACCGCCGCATGAAACTAAATATTCTGTATCTTTCATATCCCCGTTAGTAGAAGTTATAATATAAGCAATGATATTTATTGTTATCAGAATGATAGTTATTAAATTATGCTGTCTATCTTTCGTGTTTTTCATTTAGAATATCCTCCATCTAAGTTATTTGCATGCCAATATAAAATACTTTAAATTATTCGTATAATTTGCTGATTAACGATCCCAGAATTGATGTTGCATGAAATAATACCTGTTTTGAAACTCTTTTTCCAATACAACAGTAGCAGGCAAAATGCTCGCAGTTTTTTGTTATAATATTATATTCATCCTCACCCAGCCTTTCATAAGCTCTTTTTACAATTTCATCTCGTGGAAGCATGTTGGAATGTTCATATCGAATCACTCTCCATCCTTTCGAGAATTCTTCCAAAGACGATAATTTTACTCCGTCTTGGGTGTAGTGTATTACCATATCATCACCTACATACACTCCATGATGCTGATAAATCAGCCGATCAACCATGAGATGGTCTCCTTGTTCGAATTCATTCATTTAAATACGCTCCTTCTTTGATTTATAAAGAAATAATATATAAATCTAGGAGAATGGCAGACGCTTTAACCTAGAATGAATAGTGATAAACCATATTGAGTATTTCACAAAAACTTATTGCCAGTATTTTTGCATAAATTATTTTTCGGTGATTATTTTTCAAATTCCGACAATAAAAAAATTATATTCCATATAATTCTAATAGTCAATAATTGCTTCTTACAGTCAGTTATTTATACAAGGTTTCTCATATAAAATTAGTTTATTATGAGAAACGAGGGCTGAGCCATGGACGAAATAGATTATATAAAGATTGGAAGTAAAATAAGACAGGCACGTCTTGATAAGCATTTGTCGCAAGAACAGCTTTCAGAATTGTGCAATATTTCAACTTCTTATTTAGGTCATATAGAAAGAGGAACCCGAAAGCTATCCGTTGAAACTCTGGTTTCTTTATGTACTACTTTAGAAGTAAGTACGGATTATGTACTTATGGATATACTTCCCTCCAATGATCCGGTACTTATCAGCATAATAAATAATGCAAAGAAAAAGGGAGTCAAAGGTTATGACCGTTTCATTACTATTTTAAAAGCATTATCAGATGTGGTAGATAAATTATAATTATTCTATGTTATTACTAATAATGGCATCAATTCTTTGATTTATTGGATGAAAGAATTGGTGCTATTTTTGTATAAATTTGTTATTAAGAAGCAATAAAATATTAAAAAATATAATAAAATTCAACAATTAACTAAAAGAGCGAAAAGAGGATAACATATGCTTGAAGAATATCCTGATGTACTAACAATAAATGAAACTATGGAGATACTGGGTATATCACGAAATCTTTTATATGATTTAATTCATTCCGGAACGTTACCTGCATTTCGGATTGGAATTAAGATATGGAGAATAAAAAAGCTCGATCTTATCAGCTTTCTCGAAAAGAGATAATTCAGAAGGTATAAAAGAACTAAGAAATAGAATCAACCAGACTATTTACGTAAAAAAATAAAGATTTATAGAAATTGCTCCTATAAATCTTTATTTCTTTTTGTTATTCTGCGATCTGGATTGACATAGATTTTCTATCAAACAGATATACCATATCAGACAGAAAATCTTCTTCGGCTACTTCACTGCGATTAACGCTCATAACCATTTCTTTTAAATCATTAGGTCTGATATCATAAGCTGGTATAGCGATCACTTCATGAATGCTGCTGGGAAGAATATATAATTTGTCAGTTTCTATTTCATCAGCCAAATCTGATAAAGTATCTGTTTGTAGTGCAGAAAATGCACCATTACGGGTATCATGGTTAGTCAGTATATACATTTCATATCTCCCGGAATCTTTACCGATAATCGCTTTAATTAATTCTTCTCGGTCATCTTTATTATTATCTTCCTCCATTTCATTCAGTTCCTTCAACATCATATGCAGAATGAAATCTGTCATTTTTTCAACCCTAACTGGTTCTATGATCAAAGTATTGTCTTTAGCCGCTTTAAGCATCTCGTCCTGCTGCACACCCCAATTATCAAGCAATTGATAATTTACCGTGATTGACATGATTTCTTCCCCTTTGGCAAGAAGTATGTATGGAACAATAGCTAAATCAAGCATCTTTTCATAGGGTACAGATTGAAGCAGTTCTATATTTCTGTCATAGTTAATTAACTTAACTCGTAAACGTGGTTTTGCCCAGTTATAATCAATAATATTGTCTGGGTTAATATTGATATCTGATTTTCTGCGGTTTAATACATCAATAATTTCTTTTGCAATCTGCCTGATACCCTTACCGTTTTGATACTCTGTAAAATAATCCTCCAGATAGATGGATGGTGCAAATGATGTACCTGGATATCGAACGGATAATCCTTGGAGCTTTCTGTTGATTTTCAGAACACAGTTGAACGAAACGCTATATTCATTACCTACTAAAAGCTTAACCTCATTTTTAACTTCTTCTATAAATTGCTCAAATTGCATCGTAATAACTCCCTTCTATGAATTAATCACTATTCTGTAATATTGTTAGTATCTGCATCTACGATATTGAAATCGCTATCAATCAGTTCACTTTTGACTTCTGTCATATCAACGGCTATTTCAGACTTTATAGACTCATCTGTTTCTACTGCACGAAGAAAATCAGTCTTTAACGGAGCATATTTTAGTACCTTTTTTATTACCGTTTTCTTAGCCATTTCCTCATAGTTTGTTTTCCATGGGCTATAGGAAGAAGAGAAGCCTTTGGAATACCGTAGCGCATGGATATCAATATCTTCTTTGCTCATTACCTCAAATGCAAAACCATTATTATCAAGCTTGAATAAGGCATAAACTAAAACCAGCTCTCCACGATCCTTGAGAGCTGGTTTATGTATTAGCTTTGTATTCAACCCAAGCTCATACTCGAAAATATCATTAGCATAAACACACTGTGCTTGTATGGATTGTACCTGTTCGTTTCGGTACACAAGGTCTATCATACCTTTAAAACCAATCTGGAACTGACATTCCAATTTTCCCTTGTTATTATAAGGGATTAAATATGCCTGCCCCAGCGGAGTATTCGGCTCTAATCCAAGTTGTGCAGCATTCATTAATGCGGCTAAAAAGCTTATCTGGCTACATTCTGATAATTTGGGTGTAGTATTCAGTGCAGATAACGCCATTCTGGTAAAGCGTTCCGGAGTAATGACAGAGGGTAGTGCTTTTTTGATTTCCGGTTCCAGAGCTTTAATCATATCGGCAATGCTCATGTTCTTTGTAATTTTAACCTCTTGCTTTTCAGCTTTCTTAGCAAGTTCTTGTTTGATATCTGGCATATAAGTTCTCCTTTCTAGGCTGTCTTAACAGCAAACCTTCTGCTCTGTGTCCGTTTAATATAATCTTTATAAATCTCTGGTCTTTCTGTTTTAATACGCTCAACATCAAGCTTTGAAGTAAAGACATTTTTCCAGTCAATTTGATAGCTATCACATATGGCAGATTCGGCTTCTGCCATGGCAAGCTTTACTTCCTGCTCGATAATTTTCTTTTCTTTCTCCATTTTATCAATGAGAGTAGCTAAATCTTCCCGGCGCTTTAATTTCTCATTAAAACCGTTTAAGATAACCTTTTCCTGCTTTGCATATTTAAAATATTGGTTTATGATTTCGTCCGATGCTTTTGAACCGTCAGGATCAGGCATTATACCTTTGAGGACATGATTATTCCAAAAGTCTGTTTCAATGGAAATTAAATTTTGAATCAGCTCTTCATCACGATTGATCTGTACATACTTGAATTCTCTTCCCAATATAACAACGGCAATATACCATGATGAAGCTCCGGTCACTGCCATATAATGATGGCATTGTATCTGATAATGTTCCGGTATGTTATCATCCTTCCATTTATCTGCATTGAGGGTATTTGCTGTTTTGCATTCCAGACCGATATTTTTTCCAACGAGCATCCGGTCAACATTTGCAAGCATAAATGGATGTTCATCTTTCTGATACATGGAATTTACCCTTCTGACCTTAAAGCCAGTTTCTTCTGTAAACCGTCTGGCTACATACTCCTCCAAGTCTCTTCCTTGACGCATTGCTTCATTGTCATAATTGCTTATTTCATCTTCCGTTTTATCTCGGAACACAGAAATAGCAGTAGAATAGGGATTTAATCCACAGATAGCTCCTGCATCAGAACCGCCTATCCCCATTTTCCTATACTTTAACCATTCTTCTCTGCTTAAACTAAGAGTTGACACTAACTTATTCATGCTCTATTCCTCCTTACATAGTGAACAAATCTGTATAGCCGTTTTTTATAATTCCTCTTTCCTGTAAACTGACATAAGAATCATTTTCTCCAATAATGATATGATCCAGGAGCCATATACCGATTAGCTTTCCAGCTTCGTCTAGCCTTTTAGTCACAGCTATATCTTCCTGTGATGGTTCTGGTATACCTGATGGATGATTGTGATAGCAGATAATATGAACTGCATTATCCAGTATGGCATGCTTGAAAATCTCACGTATTTGCACTAGGCAAGAATTCACAGTCCCTATTGACACAATTTCTACTGCTAGAGGCGTATTCTTGGCATCCAAGGATACAACAACCATCATTTCCTTATCTGCAAATTCAAACAAAGCTCTTACTAATCCTGCCGCTTCTTTGGGATTGTTAAAGCGTCTTTTTCCATAGAAAATAGAACCCTCTTTTATAACTTGAGTTTTTATAATACCGACCCTTTTTCTAGGTTCCGGATTTTTCATCAATTCCATTAGTTCACTTTCTTTTTGCATCATTCAAACCTCACTTATTAAGAAAATTTGATAAAATTGGGTATAAAAAATCTCCATTACCGTTTTATTGGTAATGGAGATTTTTGCTTTATGCTGCTGATTTTATCATTTGGAATGCCCTGTCTATTAGGGCATTCCCTTCAATCACTCTGGAAAATAAATTTTCACGATAATTTACAGTTTCCCTTAATGGTTCCGC
>JAQUYQ010000140.1 GCA_028691795.1 Herbinix sp. | reverse complement strand
CGCGGAGTAACAATAGAACATGCCAGTTAAAGAATGCACCCATGCTGGCGCATGGGTGTACAAAGTGGTCTTAAGTGACCTAGAATTCAATGAGCAGTTGACCTAATTTTGGGTTGACAGATACAGTTACAACATTAAAAAATTTTGTATTAGCAGAAACCAGTGAACCAACATATTTTTCAGTTACAGATTACACAACATTTATGCAAGCAATGGATATTGCACAGGATGGGGATATTATCACCCTTTTTAAGAGTGTGACAATCAGTAGTGCAATGACTATTGGGAGTGATACAAAGCACCTGACCTTTCAAAGAGATAATGCAGATGCGAATATCATTTTTAGTTCTAATGATATTCAATTAAACAATGTCACGTTTGACGGTAAGAATATAAAGTCACCGCTTTCATTGGTTGTACTGACCATGGACACAACCTTTACAAACTGTAATTTTAAAAATTGCGGTGATGGTCAGAACTTTTTCAGTAATGGAAGTGTTGGCGGTGCGGTTAGGGTGAACGGTGGAAAGGTGACATTTGACAATTGCACATTTGATACTAATTATGCACTGGTAGGCGGTCATATAGCAGTTTTTGGTGATGCGGTGGTACAAGTGAAGGGCTGCACGTTAAAAAATGGCGGTGCGATCAGTAATGGTGGTGCTATTGCTATACCTTCACAAAATGCAGTGTGCACTATTCAATCATCAGTTATCAGTAATAATCAGGCAATGGATTATGGCGGTGGTGTTTCAAACGGTGGTACACTGACTGTTAGCGGATCAAAAATTTATAATAATACCGTCACAAACGGTGGTGCAGATATTGCAACTAAACAGACCGGGAACACAACACTGGAAGACAGTATTGAACAATTAACTGAACTGTTCAAAGCTGATAAAATTCAACCTATTGGTTGGGTGTGTGATTATGATTTTGTTAATAACATTTTTATTCCTGATGTAGACCCTACACAGGAAAATGCACTTTTGAAATTGAATTATGAAATCATCCCGGATGAAGTGCCTACAGAAGTACCAACGGAAGCACCAACCGAACAACCTACAGAAGTACCGACTGATCCGGTTACTGAAACCCCTACCCCAACAGAACCCAGTACAGAAGAAAGTACGGAACAACCTAGTACTGTACCAACAGAAACACCGACAGAGCAGCCCACAGTGCAGCCGGAAACAGAACCCAGTGAATCACCAACAGAAACAACCGGGGAAGGTAATCAAGTACCCACAACCACCCCAACACCTGAACCTGTAATACCGTCATCACCTTCAAGTTCGGAAAGTACGGTCAGCAATAACAATACAACCGCAAATGACACTGATAGTTCATCCAGTACGGTCAATAATAGTTCGGTGGTGAATAACACTGATTCTGATGGATCAAATGATTCTTATACTACCAATACAACCAGTACAACAAATAATTACCACCCAACAGAAACTATTACACCACAGGCTACAGTTCCCAGTGTAAATGAAGTTCAGGGTGGCAATGGTGGAACTGATAAAACTTATTATATTTCTTCATCAGGTGAAATTAGTACATCAGTTGAAAAACCTGAAACGGTTGAAGCATCAGCCCCGGTACAGGTGGCAAATGAAAAGACCCCTAACATCAAGATAGATGCAAAGGGTGTTGATTGTGTAATTGAATATAATGAATCAGGTGGGTACACTATATCAATAAATGCAAGTGGATCAGATGCAGAGAAAACAGAACAAAAAGAACCCATTTCAATTATTGATATGATTCAAATAACTTTGTTAGCTGCAATCTTCATATGCCTTGTGTGGAATCCTAAAAGGAAGTTAGCAAGGAAATCTTCATAGAACATAAAATAGTACTTATATGACCGTTATATAAAGCCCTAGATGGTTATTAGTTACGGTTACGGTTCGTGTCTATATTCTATATATTTTATTATTTTAATATTTAATTACAATATTGTATACATAAAAAACTTATATAAGAAAAGTCGTGTGTAACTGTAACCAACCGTAACGGTATTGATTTATCGCATTTTTTAACCGTAACTTTAACCATAACTTACCGTAATCAACCGTTACTTCACTTTTTAGATGCATTGTAATCATCGGTGTGATATTATAATATAGTTCAAAGGTGGCAATTCCACCATTCTGCCACCATTGGTGGCAATACACAAAAAGACCTAAAAGGCTTTAAAGTGTTGAACCCCTTTGTTTATCAGTGTTTAAAAAGTTCAGTAAGGACACACAAGGATAAAATATAAGGCTTTTCCACAAACGTTTCTTATAGAGACATGGCGCAGTTATATAATGATTTTTCAGAAGAAGTCAAAAAAGTATTAAAAGTACCAACGATGATCTATACATTTAACGTGAACGAAATGCCAGGGTTTGCAAATACACTATGGGGACAACAAAAGAATATCCTTGAACAGGTATTGGTATGTATTAAGGTTCTATATTCATCGCTTGAAGGAAGCTTGGATTTTATTGATGACGAGTACGATAATTTGGAAAACTTTATAAAATCAAGATTGAGAACCACTGTGTTTGAAATTCCTGCGAAAGAAATTCAAATACAAAATGCAATAGAAACATTACTGGTCGGTAGAGGAATGAATAGAGGAATAGACTATGACAGGGAATCAGGTAAGTTTGAATTTTCAGGGAAAGAATATATTCCGGATTTTGTAATTCCAAAATTGAATTTATGTATAGAAGTAAAGCTCTTGAGAACTGGGTGTAAATCAAAAATTATTGAAGAAATAAGTGCAGATATTACGGCTTATTCAAAAGAATATTCGCGCCAAATTTATGTTGTTTATGACTTGGGTGTGATACAAAATGAATTTGAGTTCAGAAAAGATATTGAAAATGCAGGAAATATAAAGGTGATTATTGTGAAGCATTAAAAAGATAAAGTGCTATAAACACATTAGGGAACGGGAGAATAGGTAAAATGAAACATATATTAGTACCAATGCAAAAAATTCTTCTTGAGTGTATTATGAAAGTTGGAAAAGCAGTTATATTTCCTGGCTCTGATTTAGAAAATTGTTTGGTGGATAGTCAATTAAGATCAGAACAAATTGATTTGATAATTAAAATAGAGCAAAACAATAGAGAAAAATTTCGCGGAATTTTGTCAGGATTGTCATTTCTTATTCTCGATGCAGATTATTCGGAAGATGAGATATTAAATAATCCTACTGTAGGAACACAAATATTACAAAATGTTAATAGAATGTTGGATTATACAAGGATTCAACAATGTTTATTTAGCCGACCTGAATATTTAATGGGTAGACCAGGAGTAATTGATGGCACACAGTGTTTCTTTTTATTAGATGAAGATGGAAAAATAGATAATGTTTTTTTGGCGGATAAAGTGTTTTATTCTATACAACCAGGTATAGGGTTGGATTTAGGTTTTCATGAATTTGCAGACGAAGAATTATATAATGCAATTTATTCAGAGAGAACAGATGAGGTTTATCTGGAATATAGAAGCTTATTGGGTGATGCTTGTGAAGCTATGCGAATTTTAGATATTAATAGATGTTTTGTTTATTTATTTTCAAAAGTTGATAGAATGGGTCATTGTGATACGTATCATTTTACTGATAATAAAAAGAGAATAATTGCTTGTTTAGCAAAGAATCAAGAGCAGTTTAATATTTATAGCAACCAGTTCTATTTCTATTCTAAGGAGATTAGAACTAAAATTGTGCATCAAGGAAATCATATACTGAATTATGTGCCGATAAAAAAAGCATATGAAGTTATTAATAATCTATTTTTACTTATTGTAAATTTCTGTAATGCTATAATTAATACACAAATAACAGTATTTGATGATTTGGATGTTTATATTCTAAAAAAAGTAAACGAGTTTGTTTATGAAATGCCTTTAATAGAAGAAGAAACTGAGGAATCTATACCAGCATTAGAAGGAAACAAATCTGTATATTTTGCTGAAATATCTAATATGGAGGTTACCGATCCTTTAAAATTAGGAAATGTGATTTTTCTACCTAAATTAGGTTCATTCAATTATAGAAATGTGTATGGAAATTATGTAAATAAAGATCTAGGCGGTGAATACGATGAGATTTATAAACGTTTTACAATTGAAGATATGGAATATATACTCGAAATAACAAAACATACCGAAATGAAACAGATTATGGAAAAACATGTTGTGGCAATTATTATAAAGATGCCATCTTTGGTTGAGAGAGAAGATGGCCCATTAGGACGAGAGAATTTATGTGATTATATATGTAACGAAATTGAAAAAGGATACAATTATTTCGTACTTACAGATGAAGAATGCTATGCTCTTGGTGTATTGCCTTCAAAAGTAGGAATAATTAATCAAATACGATTAGTTTATCAATATGATGAATTTACGGATGATATTACCCCTATTCCAGGTCGAGTATATGCAGAGTATTTTGAACCTGAAGAAAAGTACGTTGTAAAAGAAAATGCTGTTATATGGAATCCAGAGATATATGAAATATTATACTGCTCAGAGTTGAACGAACTTAAATTATTATGTAAAACCGCTTTGGAAAGAATATGTGAAACTTATTACATAAGTGATTGGACGATAAGAATAAGTTACTTGTATGATATTTTAGATATGTTGCATCCGGAAACTACTAAAGGTGATAAATTATTAAAAAATTTACTAGCCTTTACTTGTAATACAAGGCAACAATATGATAATGAGAAAATTGATCATGAATTGTTAAGGACAAAGTATCGTAACCCTATTTTGCATGGTGGTAAGCAAATTTGGGAGATTACAGATTCTTTGAATGAAATTAAGGAGTTAGCATTAAAGCTTGAATTATTGATCACAGATTACTGTGTAAGTCTTTACCGCAAGGATATAGCAACATGGGAAGAACAAAAAGCAGAATATCGATGTTGCCAGATTAGATTAGGTTTAATACACTAATCATAATGAATTAAATAGTAAAGGGCATTTTTAATTTAAAGTGTTTATTTTTGATTTTAATTTTAAAGGAGTATAGATGAAATGACACTTGAAGAAGCAATATGGAATATACCGAGATTTGAAAGTTCGGATGGCAAGATATTAAGGCTGTCAGACAAATTTATAAGAAATAAATTACTTAATGCACTATATAACCGGGATATAATATGTTTATCAAGAGGAGAAGGTAGAAGTACAGTTATAAACGACATTATTCTACATCCAGAAATTCTTTTTGACTGGGGAGAAAAATCTGTACATGCTTTTTTAAGTAATAAACAAGAAGAACTCAGAAGATTTTGTGATCCAAATGTTGTTGATAAAGAATCATTGATTTATTATGTTAAAAAATATAGTTTGAATTTGGAAAATTACTATTTGAGGTATAGGTGGAATACAAAAGAAGATGTTGAGCAGTTTATGAAAAAATTACTAGAAGAAATTAATGTAGAAAATGAAATAGAAAAGTTATTATGTATAAAAGAGTGGCTGATTTATGCACTTCATACAATGGGTGAACCTGAGTTTAAAGGAATTACATCCTGTATATCCTGTAGCTATGGAAATAATAGATTTGAAGTAGCAAATAAATTTGGACGAGGCTTTAGGCAAAATAACTATTATGTCATTTTGGATAGTTGGGTAAATATTACAGAGGAAGGAACTGCATATAAAAAGATGGATTACGTAAATGACGTCTTAGGGCAATATGGTCTGAAATGGTTTTCTAATAAGCATAATGAAATAATGCTTAAATATGCAATTTTTCCACAGCAGTTGGTAGGATATTATCTTTGGGATAGAAATAATATAAGTAAGCATGTTTTGAATAGGCATTATATTGAGAAATGGAATAATGATTCAGATTATGAAATTGGGCAACCAATATATTTTGAACAGATTGCTGATTTCGAGAGATTAGGCCCATATAATACAGTATATGAATTTAATGGAAGCCGATTTTCAATTATAGGAAGAAGATAAAAAGTTATAAATAGAACAAATTAAAACTGGAATTTGATATTGACGACATGTAATCCCCTCTGTTACACTATGTGTAACAGAGGGGATTACATGTCTAGAAAATGGGCTTGTTATGCCTGACTGAAAAAAAACTTTACCATTGAAAAAGTTTTTTTATGTGTTATAATGAAGTTGTAAGAAGGATAATTAATGTACTAAGTGCATATATTATTAATGTTTCTTTTCTACGGAAGAGTTACATTTTTGGCTGGTGAAGCTTGTGTGAGTGATACCAAATGCAAGTGGAGGTCTTCAA
>JAQUYQ010000139.1 GCA_028691795.1 Herbinix sp. | reverse complement strand
GAAGTATTTAAGCCAACAAAAAGTGATTTGAGAACGAAGTATCAGCTGAAGAATAAATATATTATCCTTGGTGTTTTGAATGGATTTCAAAAAAACAAGGGCTCAAAATATTTTATAGAGCTAGCGAATAACCTACCTGAAGATTTCAAACTGATTATTCTCGGTATAAACAAAGCGTCTGAACGATTATTTCCGGAAAATGTACTGGTTTTACCCCGTACAAATAATACAACAGAATTAGCTCAGTTTTATACCATGGCAGATGTTTTTGTAAATCCCACCTTACAGGAGACACAAGGACTTACTAATATAGAGGCCTTGGCCTGCGGAACAGGCGTAGTTACCTTTAACAGTGGCGGATGTCCTGAAAGTATTGATAAAAACTGCGGATACGTTGTAGAACGGGATGATTTAAGCGAATTAATAAAAGCTATTATAAGTGCCTGTAAAACTCCATTTGACAGTAACTACTGCATACAAAGAGCTAAGTTATATGATAAATCAAAGCTTTATAATGAATATATAAAATTATACGAATTCAGTATGAATGGTAATAATCACTAATTAATTTGATAAGTGTTCTATATCATGAAAATAATAGGGCTATATCTATGAAAGGGCTATTTGTGTGAAAATATTATTTTTAGGGCTATTATATAATAAGGAAGAAGAAAAAAAGATTTTATCCAGAAGCACCTGCGGATTACAAGGCGCAGTGAATACCTTTCAATGGAATTTAATTACCGGCTTTGATGAAATATTAGAAATACCAATAAAACTGCTCACCTCTTTACCGGTAGGTTCCTATCCAAGATATTATAATCAGCTTTTTATTGCTTCAAAAACGTGGTCTCACATCGATGGGTCCATTGATAGAGAAATTGGATATGTTAATCTTGTCGGCTTGAAGCAAATGATCAGGCAACATTTATTTTACCAGGAAGTCAGCCATTGGTGCGAGGAAAATAAAGAGGAAGACTTATTTTTAATAACTTATAGTTTATATCTTCCTTATCTTAAGGTGTTGGCTGATATAAAAAAGAAACACAAAAATGTTAATACCTGCATTATCATACCGGATTTACCAAATGCGTTCGGGTTTATGCCACAGGATCATAGTATAAAAAAGATAGTACAAAAGTATATTGAAAAACTTATCTACAAATTTGCGAAAACAGCAGATTCTTATGTATTACTGACTAAGGAAATGGTAAATCGACTGGATATCAAAGATAAGCCTTATGTTATTGTAGAGGGAATTTGTGAACCAAAGCCACTCCAAACTAAGTCTGAAGCAACGGATAATTCAATCATCATATTGTATGCGGGTACACTGCATCAAAGATTCGGAATAGATAAATTAATAACGGCATTTCAAAACATATCACAGGATAACTATCAATTATGGTTATGTGGCGTAGGCGATTACCAGGCTGAAATTGAAAAGGCTGCAAAAGAAGATCAAAGAATTAAATATTATGGTTATGTAACTGCTGATGCAATTCATACAATGCTGCATCAGGCAACACTTCTAATAAATCCCAGACCAAATGAAGAAGAGTATACAAAATATTCTTTCCCGTCGAAAACGATGGAATATATGGTTTCCGGCATTCCGGTTTTGATGTTTAAGTTGGATGGAATACCAGAGGAATATGATAATTATCTGTACTATATCAAAGAAAATACCATCGATAGTATCAAAGAAGCAATCCTTGAAATTTGCCAAAAAAGTAAAGATGAGCTGGAGGCACGAGGAAAAGAAACCTATCATTTTGTTACACAAAATAAAAGTGGTAAAATTCAAGCAAAAAAAATTCTGGATATACTGCAAATGACAGCGATAAAAGCAAAATTGCAAAGCGAAAATAAAGTACCTTCCATATTACAAATCAATATTACCTGTCAGTATGGGAGTACCGGAAGTATAGTAGAAAATCTTCATAACCATTTACTAGAAAAAGGATTTCAAAGTTATATAGCATATTCCGCTTTAAAAAGTAATCTAAAAGGTTCTTTTAAAATTGAAAATAAAATTGAAAACTACTTAAGAAGAGCTCTTAACCGATATTTCGGAAGAAAATATGCTCATTCAACCTTTGGTACCTTGAGACTAATAAAGAATATTAAGCGATTACGTCCGGATATAATCCATCTTCATAACATCCAGCAAAACAGTGTTCATTTTCCAATGCTATTAAAATTTTTATCTAATTATAGGGCTCCGGTAGTCTATACCTTACACGATTGCTGGTCCTTTACAGGAGGATGCTACCATTTTACAGAATTAGGCTGTGATGGATATCAAACTGGATGCATGTATTGTAAGCTTGACAGAAAACAAAGGGACATATGCAATAAGACGACTGGTAAATTATATGAAGAAAAGAATAATGCATTGCATGCCTTAAGCAAATTACGAATCATCTGCGTATCAAATTGGTTGAAATCCTGTGCAGAAAAATCCTTTATGAAGGATTTACCGTTACAGGTAATATACAACGGAATTGATACGGATTTATTTAAACCGTTAGTAAGCGATAAGAGAGCTAAGTTAGGTGTAGCAGACGAAGAATTTATAATTCTTGGAGTTGCAAGTAACTGGGATAATAAGAAAGGGTTGGACACTTTTATACAGCTGGCTCAGATTTTAACTTCACCTTATCGAATTGTTCTTGTTGGTATAACACCGATGAGTTGTCCAGCAAACATTATTGCAGTACAAAGGACGGATAACAGACATGAGTTGGTCGAACTATACAACTGTGCCGATGTTTTTTTTAACGCGTCAAAAGAAGAAACCTTTGGTCTGGCAGCTGCAGAAGCAATGGCTTGCGGTACTCCGGTAATTGCATATAATTCTACCGCCTGCGGCGAAGTGGTAGAAAATGATACTGGGATTTTACTTGAATCTTTTAAAATAGAGGAATTACATACCGCACTAGATGATATAAGAAAAAACGGTAAAATGAAGTATAAGGAACATTGCGTAGACAAAATTAAAAGAAGATTTTCAAAAGAAGAGATGTTAAAGCAATACATAAACGTATATAAGGAGATTTATAACTTTTTAGCATATTCACCAGATAAGCATAGATTATGAATAAAGATGTGTTTCAGGTGATACTTGCTTTGGAAAGGTTGGAGTATAAATGGATTTTAATACTGAAAAAGATCAATCATTAAATTTAAGTGTGTTTCGATTATGCTTCTATTTGACACTGGTATCAAACCTAGTGATTTACATTGCGCAGCCTTTCGACATCACACTCCCCAATATGTTGGCAAGCAGGTGCTTTATGCTGAGCAACTTGGTATCCTTCCTCTTTGTTATAATTAATAGTATAAAACACTATGTACCTTATAAAACCAATCAGATTATTATTATTATACTTATGGTTAGCTTCTCTTTTATATCCTATTTATTATCAAATAATGGGGATTTGAATAATTACATTATTCGAATGTGGTGTTATTTGGCACTTCCATTTTATTTTTTATACATCGATTACCTGAAAATCGATAAAAAAATGATAAACTTTATTTTTATAATCAATTTTTTAATCTCCATTCTTTTCCTTCTTTTATCCTTAAGTAAATATAGCTATTCCGGTTATGAGTTATATTTGGGCACGGATAGTGCATGGCTGACCTTAGGTTATGATAATCCAAATCAAACGGCAATGTATTTGATTATTAATTTAATAATTTTATACATCGCTTTTAATTACTATACAAACAAAATAGTAAAATTTATGCTTCTGCTGGATATTATTTATATAGGAAAGCTTTTAATTGATACCAGTTCCAGATCCTGCATTCTCATTGGATTATTTATCACTGCAATTACTATAATTAAAAGGAAATACACAATTTCTAAGTATTTCGTTATTGCTATCTTATTGCTACCGGCAATATTTATGTTTGTTTATCCCTTTCTTTATGAAAGCGGATTTATTTATTTTTTTGATTTTGGAGGCAAAACAGATAATTCTTCACGCTATTATATGTTTCATAATGTACTTAACCTTGTAAAAAGTCGATCTGTTTTTGGTGCCTTTGGTATTTTTCAATTAAATAATTTACACAATGGAACTTTGAGCGTCTATTCTTCCTTAGGGTTCGTAGGGTTGCTGCTATTCTATATTTACTTTATTAGGGCATATTTTCATATTCTCGATAACGGTATCAAAAGCAAAGCAGCCTATATTTCAATGATCGGCTTATTAGCTATTTTTGTTCATTCTTGTGCAGAAGCAGCATTTATTATAGGAGGCTCCATGTACGCTGGAAGCATAAGTGCTTTAATCTTATTAACAAAACTGGAGAGGAAGGAAGTGCAGCAATAATTAAAATATCATTTTATTCAAATTATTTGACACACCATCAAATCCCATTCAGTAATGAAATGTACCAGCTTCTTCAAAATAATTATACATTTATATCAACGGAGAACATGGATAGCATAAGAAAAGAACAAGGTTGGGAACTTAAGAGCAGCTTTAACTATGAAATAAATACCGTCCATAACAGCGAAGCTTATCAAAGTGCTTTACAATTATCAAAAGAAAGCGATGTCATTATAATAGGCTCAGCGCCTGAGATATTTGTCAAAGAGAGAATGAAGTACCGAGCAGACGGTATTACATATCGCTATAGCGAACGAATTTACAAAAGAGGGAAATGGCGTTTCTTATCACCCAGGGGAGTGATAAAGAGGATGGACACCTATTTCAGATTTCATAATCGAAAACTTTATATGCTGTGTGCCAGTGCCTATACATCAGCCGATTTAATGCTTCATGGCTCATATCTTGGTAAATGCTATAAATGGGGGTATTTTCCTGAGACAATCCATTATAGCCTGGATGATTTGATGGCTAAGAAAGTAAAGGGCAAAACAGAGCTTCTATGGTGCGGGAGATTTATAAAATGTAAGCATCCCGAAGCAGCAATTACTCTTGCTATCCTATTAAAAAAGCAAGGTATTGATTTCGCTTTAAATATCATAGGTTCGGGTGAAAGAGAAAACATGATAAGGACCATGATAACGGAAAATAAACTGGAAGAATGTGTATACCTATTAGGTGTAATGAAACCCGAGCAGGTGAGAACTAAGATGGAGGAGTCCAACATTTTTCTAATCACGAGTGATTTTCAGGAGGGGTGGGGTGCTGTCGTCAATGAAGCTATGAATAGCGGTTGTGCTGTTGTTGCCAGCCATGCAGTTGGTTGTGCACCTTTCTTAATAAATAACGGAATCAATGGATTTATTTATAAAAATGGGAATATAAATAGTCTGTATCGAAAGGTAAAAGAGTTGATGCTTAATAGGCAGTTATGCGAGAACTTAGGCAGAAAAGCTTATGAGACAATTGCCTGCGAATGGAATGCAGAAGTAGCGGCTAAGCGTTTACTTTTACTTACCAGAGATTTGATGGATAAAGGTCACAGTAAAAGGTTTCTTAGCGGACCCTGCAGTAAGGCTGATATTATTAAAAATAATTGGTACAGCGATAAGAAGAATTAGAAGTTTTCAAAGCAATTAAGAGATAGCAAATAATATGAGTAGAACGTAGTGAGCATATGCAAGCTTGCTTAGAGTGAAGTGATTATGGACGCAGTCCAAAATATTTGATTTGAGGTGAACTTTATCGAAGTATATGATAACAAAAATAATTGCTACGGCTGTACTGCCTGCCTGAGTATTTGCCCCACGAAAGCAATCAAATTACAAGAAGATGAAGAAGGATTTTTGTATCCATTCATTGATAATGAAATATGTATCAAATGCGGTATATGTAAGTCTGTTTGCCCAATCGACAAAAGCATTCCTGAGGTTAAGGATTTTAAACAGAAGATTTATGCCGTGAAGCATAAAGAGGAAGCGGTAAGATCGGTAAGTACCTCGGGTGGCATTTTTACGGCTCTTTCGGATTATATCCTGGAAAATGGCGGTGTTGTATATGGAGCTGCTTTTGATGATAATTTAAAGGTTTACCACAAGCAGGCTATTTCAAAAAAAGAGAGAGACGAAATGCGAGGTTCTAAGTATGTTCAAAGTGATATGGGAGACATATTTACTTCAATTAAAAGAGATTTAGCAGCTGGAAAGCATGTACTTTTTACCGGAACGCCCTGCCAAGCTGCAGGACTTAGAGGATTTCTTGAAGGGAAAGACGATACGAATTTGATACTTTGCGATTTGGTATGTCATGGCGTACCAAGTCCATCCTTGTGGCAGGAGTATAAACTATTCATGGAAAGAAAGCGAAAATTCCCCTTAAAAATGCATTACTTTCGTGCGAAAGATTACGGTT